>NZ_NFLR01000058.1:0-503 GCF_002161005.1 Alistipes sp. An116 | reverse complement strand
CGGTAACGGCCGTCGGCATCGCGCACGACGGCATAACTCTCCGCGGGGCTCCGCACGGGAACTCCGTCGAGCGTGTCGACCTCCACATAATGGATGCGCAGGATGCGCGGCGGGAGGTTGTCCTCGGGGCGGACAATACGCTCGCGAACCGGGTTGTGGAGGCGCTGCGTCGGAGTGTCGCGGATCTCGTAGTGAAGGTGGGGCCCCATCGACGAACCGCTGTTGCCCGCGTAGCCGATGACGTCGCCCTGATGCACGGGCCAGCGGTCGGGCTCGAACCAGAGGTCGACGCCGTTCGCACGGCGGGCGTAACGCTCCGAGCGGAGACACTCCTCGAGGTCCTTGCGAAAGCGCTGCAGATGGCCGTAGACGGCCGTCGTACCGTTCCGGAGCGTCAGGTAGAGCGCCCGCCCGTAGCCGCCTGCCGAAACCGTCATGCGCGAAACATAGCCGTCGGCCACGGCCACCAGCGGATGGCCCTCCTCGCCGTCGGTCTTGATATC
>NZ_NFLR01000057.1:0-507 GCF_002161005.1 Alistipes sp. An116 | reverse complement strand
TGGGGGTGCTTGAAGTTCGTGACCGCAAGGAGCGACCTAGGGCAAAACCGGTGACTGGGGCTAAGTCGTAACAAGGTAGCCGTACCGGAAGGTGCGGCTGGAACACCTCCTTTCTGGAGAGTATGACTTTTCGTAGACAGATTCTTCTACGGTTTTCTCTCAAACTAACCGGTAATTTTTTGTTATACTTGAGTGGAGTTGTCCGCTTTACAGTCCCGTAGCTCAGTTGGTTAGAGCACTACACTGATAATGTAGGGGTCTGCAGTTCAAGTCTGCACGGGACTACAACGAAACTCGGGGGATTAGCTCAGTTGGCTAGAGCACCTGCTTTGCAAGCAGGGGGTCAAGGGTTCGACTCCCTTATCCTCCACTCGGAATCGCAGGATTCCAACGTTCATTGACATGATTAAGGAGATGAGATAGAGTCTCACACAGCGAAGTGTGAGAGTTGTAAGAAAGTAAGAAAGGGCGCATGGGGAATGCCTAGGCTCTTGGAGGCGAAGAAAG
>NZ_NFLR01000056.1:0-514 GCF_002161005.1 Alistipes sp. An116 | reverse complement strand
GAGTGCCGGCCGGACTCTCCCTTTCGGAGGCGGATTTCGAGGCCGATCTGGCCCGCCGCCGGAGCGGTGCGCGGGGGACGACGCCGCGGCGCGAGACGGACCGGCCGATGATCGTCTCGGGACTTTACAACGGCCATACGACCGGTGCGCCGCTGACGGTCGTCTTTGCCAACGAGAATACCCGTTCGGGTGATTACGCCAATCTGGAGCGCCATTTCCGCCCGTCGCACGCCGACTGGGTGGCCTTCCGCAAGTTCGGGGGATACAACGATCCGCGGGGCGGCGGCCACTTTTCGGCGCGGCTGACCGTGGCGCTGGTGGCCGCGGGGGTGGTGGCCAAGAAGATGCTGCCCGAAGGGGTGCGTTTCGCCACGCGCCTTACGGAGATCGGCGGATGCGACGATCCGGCGCGTTTCGACGAGCTGCTGCGCGAGGCGGCGGCCGAGCGCGATTCGCTGGGCGGCGTGGTTGAATGCCGCGTCGCGGGAGTGCCCGTCGGGATCGGCGAACCCTT
>NZ_NFLR01000055.1:0-574 GCF_002161005.1 Alistipes sp. An116 | reverse complement strand
GACCTCTTCCCGGCGCTGGCCGCGCTGGCCGCCGCAGCCGAAGGGGTGAGCACGATCCGCGGCACGTCGCGCCTCGAATACAAGGAGTGCAACCGCGCCGAGGCCATCTGCGAGGAGTATGGCCGGCTGGGCATCGAGGTCGACCTCTCGGAAGAGGATGTCATGCGGATCCGCGGCGGGGCGATCCATGCCGCCCGCACGCAGAGCCACGGCGATCACCGCATGGCCATGTCGCTGGCCGTGGCGGCGCTGAGGGCCGACGGCGAGGTGACGATCGAAGGGGCCGAGTCGGTGGCCAAGAGCTATCCGACCTTCTTCGAGGATTTGGCCCGGGTCCGCGAATCGTGAGTCCCGGCCGACTAAAACAGAACAGATCATGAATCAATACGGAGTGAATTTCCGGCTCGCCATCTGGGGCGAGTCACACGGTGCGCAGGTCGGCATCTCGATGGATAGAGTGCCGGCCGGACTCTCCCTTTCGGAGGCGGATTTCGAGGCCGATCTGGCCCGCCGCCGGAGCGGTGCGCGGGGGACGACGCCGCGGCGCGAGACGGACCGGCCGATGATCGTCTCG
>NZ_NFLR01000054.1:0-574 GCF_002161005.1 Alistipes sp. An116 | reverse complement strand
GACCTCTTCCCGGCGCTGGCCGCGCTGGCCGCCGCAGCCGAAGGGGTGAGCACGATCCGCGGCACGTCGCGCCTCGAATACAAGGAGTGCAACCGCGCCGAGGCCATCTGCGAGGAGTACGGCCGGCTGGGCATCGAGGTCGACCTCTCGGAAGAGGATGTCATGCGTATCCGCGGCGGGGCGATCCATGCCGCCCGCACGCAGAGCCACGGCGATCACCGCATGGCCATGTCGCTGGCCGTGGCGGCGCTGAGGGCCGACGGCGAGGTGACGATCGAAGGGGCCGAGTCGGTGGCCAAGAGCTATCCGACCTTCTTCGAGGATCTGGCCCGGGTCCGCGAATCGTGAGTCCCGGCCGACTAAAACAGAACAGAGCATGAATCAATACGGAGTGAATTTCCGGCTCGCCATCTGGGGCGAGTCACACGGTGCGCAGGTCGGCATCTCGATGGATGGAGTGCCGGCCGGACTCTCCCTTTCGGAGGCGGATTTCGAGGCCGATCTGGCCCGCCGCCGGAGCGGTGCGCGGGGGACGACGCCGCGGCGCGAGACGGACCGGCCGATGATCGTCTCG
>NZ_NFLR01000053.1:0-703 GCF_002161005.1 Alistipes sp. An116 | reverse complement strand
GTAGGTGCTCAGCGTGGTTCGGGCGCAGTCGATACCCACCCGGCTGCGGAGTCCTTCGATGTAGCGGTCCAGCAGGCGGAGAAGGGTCATGCGGGTCTCCAGACTGCCCTGATACTGGCATTTGACCGCCTCGGCATCGAAGCCGCCCGGGCGGGTCGAGAGGCTCTTGACGGCCTCATGGATTCCCAGCAGCAGCTTCTCGATCCGCGCATTGGTCTCCACGGCTTCGCGGCTCTTGCCGCTGAGGCGCCGCTCGCGGACATTCCACAACGCGGGGGTACAGGTGAGCTTGCTGCTGAACTGCACCATTGATCGGCCGACCGTCACGCGGCACATGATCGGGGCCTGACCCGAAGCGGTCAGGGAGCTCCTTTTCAGGTAGAGCAAAACCTTGCAATTGACTTCTTTCATAACGACTGGTTTTTAGGGTGCCCTGCTCTGGGCAAAGATACCGTGGTTCGAAGCGTTCGCCGTTATGCAAAAACCGGTGATTCAGAGAATAAAACGCCGTGCGGAGGTCTGTCAATCACTGCCGGTTACCTGTGGACACCGTGGTAACGATGCGGGTAACGGTCTGGTAACGATTGTCTCGCTATAATATGCGGTTGGCTGCTTCCTAAAAAATGGAAAATCTTCTCATTCCAAACCGGTTACGTTCTCGTTGCCGCTTGTTGCGAAATGCCGTTCCGGCATGTTTTTCACA
>NZ_NFLR01000052.1:0-737 GCF_002161005.1 Alistipes sp. An116 | reverse complement strand
GCACCGAGTGGTCGCATGGATGAACTTGGGCAAGAACTTGGATGAACTTGTGATTTGTGAGGCGCTGAATGCCGAGATGGAGATTGCGGCCCTGATCGCCGAGATGAATATCTGCACGATCTCGTGGAAGGGGACCGATTACATGGCAGCCCCAGCAATGGCCCTGGCTGCAAAGAATGAGGTCTTCGATTTTGCCGTGGAGCTGCAAACGAAGGGCTTCCCGCTGGCGACCATCTCTCTCTGGTGTACGGGTGCCAACTCCCTCAAACCGAAAGACCTTGTAGCCAGTGTCAAGAGCAAAGTACTGCCGCGGGCATTTGGAGATGCAGGATGGTTCTACAGAAGCGTCAAGTGGTATAAGGCAGCTTTGGAACGGATTCCGAATTCGTTCCTGGCGAAAAAATATCTGATTACCTTCCTGATTAAGAAGTTCAACCATGCGGAGAATCCCATGCTCTTCAGCAGCCAGATGGAAGAGAAGTTGAGAAGTTTGACGGATGAGCAGGTGAAAGAGATCATGAACCCCAAGACGGAAGAGGATGTTTCGCGGGAACAGGCGACCTATGACACGCTGGAAAAATACCTCGGGTAATGAAGACGCCACATATCTTTAGAAGAAAGGAGGTCGGTTCCCAATAGGGCCGCCGACCTCCCGATTCTTACAGTAAATGCTGCATGGCCTCGTCAATTTGCGAGTTTTCGAATGAATCGAGGTAGATTTGCGTGGTCGAGAGGTC
>NZ_NFLR01000051.1:0-746 GCF_002161005.1 Alistipes sp. An116 | reverse complement strand
GGCGTACTGACGCCTCTGCAGCAGCTCCACACTCCGGGCATAGGTCGTGTCGAGCTCCGTGGTGTGGATCGTATCCTTAACCATCCCCTTGCGGCGGAGGTTGTAGCGGAAATCCACGGTGCGGAGCTGCGGGTAGATCACCTCCTTCAGGTAGGCGTACTCCCGGGGGAAGCGCTCGCGCAGCAGCCGCTCGCGCCGGTCCGGATCCCGCTCCGCGGAGAGGAGCTCCAGCATCGCCTCGCGGTTTGTCAGCGCTGGATCCGTGCGGATGCGGTTCATCAGCTCGGGCCACGCCTCGGCGACCCACCGCACGGTCAGCAGCGTGTCGATACCCCGACCGTAGTGACGCACCAGGTAGCGTTTCAGCGCCTCGGCACGCCCCCGCGAGAGGCGCTCGTTGAAGGCGTAGCGACCCTCCGGAGAGGAGGAGGCCGTGAGGGTGATCGTATCGACGTAGAACTCCTCCTGTTCGATGATCCGGCGCATCAAACCGGAGATCTTCTCCAGCTCGCGGCCATTGTCGCCCAGCGTATCCACCACCCGGGTGTCGCCCACAAAGAAGCGGATGTAGTTGCAATCCTCCACCGTGACATACTTGTCTATGACGCGGATGCGGTAGCGCGGCAGCGTATCGACAAAGGAGAGCATCGACGAGACCAGATAGGTCAGCGTATCCGAGGACGGTAGCCGGTAGGCGCTGTCATCCACGGCCTGCACCTTCCCCGTGAGCGTGATGAGCATCTTCT
>NZ_NFLR01000050.1:0-1041 GCF_002161005.1 Alistipes sp. An116 | reverse complement strand
AACGTCCGCGATTACGAGCCGGCACTGGCGTTGTTCGTGCCGGACGACGATCCGCTGCGTTTCTACCGTGCCATTGCGCGCTCCGGGCGGCGGATGCTGCGACCGGGCGGGCGCCTTTGGTTCGAGATCTACGAACACGCCGCCGCGCAGATGGCCGACATGCTTGCGGCCGAGGGATATGCGGCCACCGAAATCTACCGGGACCTCTTTGATAAGGAACGAATGACATGCAGTCGACTCGAAAAATAAACACACCGCGCGAAAAGCGGACGAAAACCCCCGAACAGGCCCTCACCTCGCTCATGCGGCTTTGTGCCCGGGCTGAGAAGTCGGAGGGCGATGCCCGGCGGCTGATGCGCGGCTGGGGTTTGGCGGAGCGTGATGCCGAGGCGGTGCTGGCGCGGCTGGTGCGCGAACGCTTCATCGACGATACGCGCTATGCCGAGGCCTTCGTGCGCGAGAAGCTGCGGCTGAGCGGCTGGGGCGAGTACAAGATCCGCACGGCGCTTCAGCGCAAGGGCATCCGGCGTGAGGTGATCGATGCGGCACTGGCCCGGGCCGACCGTTCGGCCATGGGGCGGCGCCTGGCGGAACAGCTTGCGCGCAAGGCCCGGACGGTGAAGTACACGACTGACTACGAATTGAAAACCAAATTGATACGATACGGGCTTTCGCTCGGTTACGACTACGAGGCCGTGATGGATGCGGCCGCGCAGTTGGTCAAGGATACGGATACATGCGACGATTTCTGACAACGATGCTTCTGGCCGCGACGTGCGCCGGGGCCTCGGCTCAAACCCAAACTGCGAACCGCGGGCAGCGGCTCAATCCCGACGATTATATTTTTCCCGTACAGCAGGCTTCGCGGCTCTTTTCGGCCAATTTCGGCGAACTGCGCCCGGGACACTTCCACGCCGGTGTGGATATCAAGACCGACGGCGAGGAGGGCCATCCGCTGGTGGCCGTGGCCGACGGCTATGTTTCGCGCATGACGGTTTCGGCAGGCGGCTACGGGCGGGCGCTCTACCTGACGCTCCGGAA
>NZ_NFLR01000005.1:0-191471 GCF_002161005.1 Alistipes sp. An116 | reverse complement strand
CCCGTATCCAGAAGGGTTCGCTCTACGAACCGTTGTTCGTCCATCCCCGGCGTCTCGATCAGCCGCAGAGTCGCGCCGGAGTCGTCGTCCTGTCGCCCGTCTACCGTTTTCTTGAGGCCACGACGCCCCTTTACAGCTCGGCGTTGGTGACCATCCGGACCCAGGTGCCGCCCCGTCTGCGGTTGCATGCCGTCCTGGCCGGTCGCGGCAGCAAGGGTGGTCTTTATCACGTTGGCGGAACCTATTCGAATGGGGCCGTGACGGCCGTCACGCGCACGACAGGCGATCTGCTCGTCGTGGCCGACACGCTGCCCCCGACCGTCCGTCCGCTCTTTACCGACGGCGCGTCGCTCTCCTCGGCCGCCGAACTGCGTTTCCGCACGTCGGACAACTTCTCGGGCATCGCCTCCTGGACGCTCCTCATCGACGGCGAATGGGTCCCCTGCGACCGTTTCCCAATGAAAGGAACCCTCGTTCATCGCTTTGATCGTCCTGCAGCCCATCGTCGCCATACCTACGAACTGACGGTCCGCGACGGCTGCGGAAATACGGCCCGCTACACGGGGACATTCGTCCGGTAGACCCGGAGGCAACGCCTACTCCAGCGCCGTGTAGACAACCATCGATTCGGGATCGACGCGAATCCGGTCGCCGGCGCGCAGCGTCATCCCCTCAGCCACGGGAAGCAGGCGTTCCCCATCCAGTTTCAGCACACCCTCGACATAGAGATAGCGATCCAATCCGGCCAGCGGCAACCCCACCCCCTCCAGGGTCAGTTCAACAGCCAGATCCGGGTTCGTATTGACCACCGCCAGGGTCGGCTTGCCGTCAAACCGCCCCCACATGGCCCGGACCCCCGGCACATCACGAACCGTGCTCGCCAGGATCTGCGATCCCGTCGGGAAATAGCGGTTCAACAGCGCAATGGCATAATACCAGGGGCGAATCCGCTCCGTGGAAGCCCCATAACGCTCCTCGCCGAGAATATTCCAGAAACCCCAGACCTTGAGCCGCCCGGGCTCATTGACGTGCATGGCATCGTCGAGCATCCAGACGATACAGCCCGAATAGCCATGAGCCGCCGTCTGCATGATCGCATCGGCCATGTCGATCCCGTACAGGTGATCGAAGACGAACATCTGCGAATCGGTCGGCGAAGCATACGGGCATCGGGCGATGCGGCGTTCGTTCTCGGCGGCATAAGCCGCATCGCGCTCGTCGATGAACTTGATGCCGATCTCCCCCATGATCATCGGAGACTCCGCCGGGGCCGCCGCCCGATAAGCCGCAATCATCTCACCATACTCCCCGGCATTGATTTCCGCCTTGGAGGGATAGGTGTGAATATCGTACAGACCAATGGCGTCGCCCAGTTCATCGGCCGTCCGGCTCACCCAGTCCGTCTCGGCCGTCGTCCAGACCGCCGCGTCGGGACCGACCAGCGCCACCCGATCGTCCACCCCGTATCGCCGGAGCGAAGCATGCATCGCCCGGGCCGCCCGGATCCACAGGCTGCAGTTGCCTTGCGTAGAGGACCAGGAGCCATTGGGCTCGTTTACCATATTAAAATAGCGGATACAGGTATAACCGCACTCCTCCAGAAGATAGCGGACCATCTTCGCACTCTGTTCAATGCGGTTTTCATCCACCGTTTCAGCCTCCACATCCACAAAACCGCCGCCCCAGTCTCCGAAAACCACCGGAATGGAGCGCTCCGTACAATAACCCAGAATCATGTGCAGGTCCTCCATGTTCGATGCGGGGTCAAACTCGCCATCGGTCAGATACGAGCCGATTCCGCTCATAACCCGCACGATCCGCGGCGAAAGATAATCGAGTCGCGTCTCCAACCGGAGCCGATCCGCAGCCGAGAAATGTCCGTCGTCGTTATGGACATCATAGGGGTCCCACTGCACGCCGCACCCGATATAAGCCTCGTCAAGGACCCGGCTGTCCAGCATCAGCGAGCCCTGCCGGACCGGAAGGGAGGGTTGCGGCAGCGGAGCGTCATCGGAATTCGCACAGGCTGCAGGCAGCGACAGCGCAACGGAAAAACGCCACAGCCAACAGAAACAAAGGTTCATCGCACGTTTCATATTTTCGGGATTTCAAGTATATATGCAAATTTAGGGAATGATTCTCCTCTCCGACTCCTATTATTCTGTCAAAAACCGATTCTCTTCGGACTTCTCGTGCCAAAGCGCGTGCGAAAGAATAAAAAAGTACAATCTTCTGTCGGAATATCATATTTCTCCTCGCATCCAAATAGCTATCTTTGTTTAAAAACTAACTCCGGATTATGAACCGCTTGCTTATATTCGCCATTTGGGCGCTGTTCGGACTGGGAAGTTGCACCGCCCAAACGGACACGGTCGAATTCGCCCGCGTCGAAAACGCCCGATTCGTCACTCCCCACGCCTCACCCTATTTCGTGGGAGCCAATTTCTGGTATGGCGCCTTGCTGGCCGCCGAGGACCCCCAGGCAGGCCGCGAACGCCTGTGCCGGGAACTCGACCGGATGAAACAGGCGGGCGTCACGAACCTCCGGATCCTGGTGGGTTCCGAAGGCCGGGAGGGTGTCATTTCGAAGGTCGAACCCATCCTGCAAACCGCACCGGGCGTCTACAACGAAAAAGCCCTTGACGGCCTGGATTTCCTGCTGTCCGAACTCGGGAAACGGCAGATGTACGCCGTGCTTTACCTGACCAATTCGTGGGAGTGGAGCGGCGGTTATTCTCAATACCTCGAATGGAGCGGGTGCGGCACCTATCCCATACCGGGACGCGACGGCTGGGATGCCTTTATCAAATACGTATCCCAATACCATCAAAGAGAACTGACAGACAGTTGCAAGCAGCTATTCTTCAACCACGTACGCAGCATCGTCACGCGGACGAACCGCTATACGGGACGCCCCTATACCGAGGACCCGGCCATCTTCTCCTGGCAGATCGCCAACGAACCGCGGGCCTTCACCGACGCCAACAAAGAGCGCTTTTTCGAATGGATCGAAGCTACGGCCCGCCTGTTGAAAGAGCTGGATCCCAACCACATGGTCTCGACAGGCAGTGAAGGCGAAAACGGCTGCGAAGGCGATTTGGAACTTTGGGAGCGGATCCATGCCATTCCCGAAATCGATTATGCCAACATCCATATCTGGCCCTACAACTGGGGGTGGATTCAACGCGAAAGCGTTGCCCAAGCGTGCGATACGGCCTGCCGCAATGCCCTCGATTACATCGACCGGCACGCCGCTGCGGCCCAGCGTCTGGGCAAGCCCCTGGTGATCGAGGAGTTCGGCTATCCCCGCGACGGATTCAGTTTCACCCCCGGCACCCCGACCCGCTCCCGCGACCAATTCTATCGCACGATCTTCTCCCGCCTGCTGCGCGACGCCGCAACGGGAGGAATCATTGCCGGCTGCAACTTTTGGGGTTGGGGCGGCTACGCGAAACCTGCACATCTGCGGTGGCAGCCGGGCGACGACTATTGCGGCGACCCGGCACAGGAGGAGCAGGGGCTCAATTCGGTTTTCGTCTCCGATACGACAACGCTCCGTGAAATCGCGCAAACGAACCGCACCTTGCAACTCCATGCCGCATCACTGACCAGTGGCAGCGGGAACCGCACTCCGGCCGAAATACTCCGCACGTTTCGCACCACAGCCGCTTCGGGGTGCTTTTTGTTCGGCCAGCAGGACTACCCTTTCTACGGCGTATCCTGGGCTTACGAACCGGGACGCAGCGATGTGAGCGATGTCTGCGGCGACCGCCCGGCTGTGTTGGGGTGCGATCTGGGCGAGCTGGAACTGGCAAAAGGGCGCAATCTCGACGGAGTGCCTTTCGAAACGATGCGGCGCATGATTGTCGATCACCATCGGCTCGGAGGCGTGGTCACCTTGAGCTGGCATCCGCGGAATCCGCTGACTGGAGGCGATGCATGGGATGTCTCCCAACGGAATGTCGTGCGCGAAGTGCTGCCGGGCGGGAGCTGCCACGCCCGCTTTACGGAATGGCTCGACGGCGTTGCCGCGTTCATCAACTCGCTCCGCACGGCGGATGGCGAAGTCATTCCGGTCCTTTTCCGCCCCTGGCACGAACACACCGGGAGCTGGTTCTGGTGGGGAGAGAAGCTCTGCACGCCCGACGAGTACAAGGAGTTGTGGTGGATGACTGTCGACCGGCTCCGGATGCGAGGAGCGCAAATCGTAACCGTCTACTCGCCGAATCCCTGCATGGAGACCGCCCAATACCTCGAACGCTGGCCCGGAGATGCCTGGGTCGACGTCCTCGGACTGGATACCTACGACGGAGAGGGCTCGGAGCGGTTCATTGCCGCGCTGAATCGGTCGCTGGCCGTCATGGATTCCCTTTCGCGGGATACGGGCAAGCCCTACGTCGTATCGGAGACAGGGCGTGAGGGGATTCCCGAAGCGGCGTGGTGGAGCGGCCATCTGCTGCGCGGCATCGGAACATATACCCCTTCCTATGTTTTGGTATGGCGCAATGCGCCGGCCGACACCAAGCCCGGGCACTTCTATGCCCCATGGCCCGGGCAAGCATCCGAGGAGGATTTCCTGCGCTTTCACGCCGACTCCCGCACCCTCTTTCTCGGAGACAGACTCCCTGCGGGAAAAAACGGCAAACCGGATTCCCGACCGTAAACACACAGAAGATAACACCGAAAACGCAATAAGATAGACATGGAATCGTTTCAGAAACGCATGGCCGAGCTGGAAGCCGGCTACGAAGCTCTCATTACCCGTCCCAATGTCCCCGATCCGGCCTATAACGGCATCTATACCCGTTATCGTCATCCGATCCTGACGGCCGCCCACACGCCGCTCTTCTGGCGCTACGACCTCGACCCCCGGAGCAATCCCTTCTGCATGGAGCGGATCGGCGTCAATGCCGTAATGAACTCCGGCGCCATCAAGTTCAACGGGCGCTATCTGGTTATGGCACGTGTAGAGGGTGCCGACCGCAAATCGTTTTTCGCCGTGGCCGAATCACCGAACGGAATCGACAACTTCCGCTTCTGGGACTATCCCGTGACGATGCCCGAGTATGGCGAACAGGCGACCAATATCTACGACATGCGCCTGACGGCGCACGAAGACGGCTGGATCTACGGGATCTTCTGCGTCGAGCGCAAGGACCCCGCCGCCCTGCCCGGCGATCTCTCCTCCGCCGTAGCTGCGGCCGGCATAGCTCGCACAAAGGACCTCGTGAACTGGGAGCGGTTGCCGGACCTGAAAAGCCGCAGCCAGCAGCGCAACGTCGTGCTGCACCCCGAATTCGTCGACAGCAAGTATGCCCTCTACACCCGACCGCAGGACGGCTTCATCGATGCCGGCAACGGCGGCGGCATCGGCTGGGCGCTCATCGACGACATCACCCATGCCGAGATACACGAGGAGCGGATCATCAACGAACGTTTCTACCACACCATCAAGGAGGTCAAGAACGGCGAAGGACCTCATCCGATCCGCACGCCGCAAGGATGGCTGCACCTGGCCCATGGCGTCCGTGGGTGTGCCGCGGGACTGCGCTACGTGCTTTACCTTTACATGACCGAACTGGAGCGCCCCTGGGTGCCGATCGCCGAACCGGGCGGGCTGCTGATGGGCCCGACGGGAGGAGAACGGGTGGGAGACGTTTCAAACGTACTCTTTTCGAACGGATGGATTGTCGAACCCGACGGCCGCGTATTCATCTATTACGCCTCAAGCGACACCCGCATGCATGTGGCGACCTCGACCGTCGACCGATTGGTGGACTACTGCCTGCACACACCGGCCGACGGACTGACGACAGGCCGCAGCGTCGAAATACGCAAACAGCTGATCGACAAAAACCTCAAACATTGACCTTATGGCTGCACCGCTTTCCGAAAAGATCGGCTACGGGCTCGGCGACATGTCATCGAGCATGTTCTGGAAGATCTTCTCCTACTACCTGCCCTTTTTCTATTCGAACATTTTCGGCCTGTCTCTCGAACACGCCGCCATGATGCTGCTCATCACCAAGCTGGTCGATGCGGTCTTCGACCCGGTCATGGGAGTCGTCTGCGACCGGACGACTTCGCGTTGGGGACGCTATCGCCCCTATCTGCTCTGGATTGCCGTGCCGTTCGCCGCGGCGGGTGTACTGACCTTCACGACACCCGATCTGGACTACACGGGCAAACTGATCTGGGCCTATGCGACCTATATGCTGATGATGATCATCTACTCGGCCATCAACGTCCCCTATGGCGCCATGCTCGGCGTAGTGACCGCCGATTCCCAGGAACGCACGGTCTTCTCCTCCTACCGGATGTTTTTCGCCTATGGCGGGTCGTTCCTGGCGCTGGCACTCTTTGAACCCCTCTGCAGTCTCTTCACCCCGCCGTTCGCCGAGGCGGACCAGACGGCAAGGATCGCCGCCGAAGCCCGGGGCTGGCAAATGGCCATGGTCGTCATCGGAGTGCTCTGTGCCGTGCTCTTCTTCCTTTGCTTCCGTATGACACGAGAGCATGTGAAAACCTCCTCCGAGGCGAAAAGCGCCCGGCACAGCGTTATCGGCGACATCCGCTCGCTGGTGACCAACGGCCCGTGGTGGATTCTGCTCGGCGTGGCCATCTGCGTGCTGCTTTTCAATTCGATCCGTGGCGGTGTTGCGGCCTACTATTTCAAGGATTATCTAGGCGAGGAGAACTTGCTGGGCGGCAACCTGTTGCTCACCTGCGGCGCATTCCTGGCCATCGGCGAGGTCGCCAACATGTTGGGCGTGACGCTCGCGTCGCCCGTCGCCCGCCGGATCGGAAAGAAACAGACCTATATGCTGGCCCTCATCGGATCGGGAGTCTTGAGCGCCATCTTCTTCCACCTGCCGCTCTCGGTGGCGGGCTGCTGGGCGATCGTCATACTGCAGGTGCTCATTTCGGCCTTTGCGGGGATGACCTTTCCGCTGCTGTGGAGCATGTTCGCCGATGTGGCCGACTACTCCGAGCTGAAGCATGGGCACAGTTCGACGGGCCTGATCTTCTCCTCGTCGTCCATGTCCCAGAAATTCGGTGGAGCATTTGGAAGCGCCCTTATACTCTGGCTGTTGGCCGCCTACGGATACGATACGGCCGCCGACGCCGTGCAATCCGGACAGACGCTCTTCGGCTTGAGAATGCTCATGAGCTATCTGCCGGCCGCGGGATGCGCACTGGCCGCCCTGCTGTTGGCCCTATATCCGTTGACCGACCGCCGCATGAAGCATATTATCAACGAATTGTCGATACTCAGAAAAAAAGGGAATCATGAATAACCGATTGAAAACATTTCGGCAGGAGCTGCTCGATGAACTCGAACACGACATCCTGCCCTTCTGGATCGAACGGGTGATGGCTCCTGCCGAATCGCGATTCTATGGCCGCATAGGCGGCGACGGCAGGCTCTATCCCGACGCCGATCAAAGCGCCGTACTCTACGGTCGCCTGGTATGGACCTTCTCGGCCGCCTACCGGATGACAGGGAGCCGAGAGCTACTCGCGGCCGCGACCTGTGCCCGCAACTACCTTTTCGACCATTTCATCGATCCGGAGTACGGCGGGGTCTACTGGTCGGTACATGCCGACGGCACGCCGGCCAATATGCGCAAACAATTCTATGCGCTGGGATTCGCCATCTATGGATTGAGCGAATATGCGCGTGCGACGGGTGACGAACGTTCGGCGAAGGAGGCCTGGCGGCTTTTCGAAGCCATCGAGGCCCATTCGTTCGATTCGCAGCATGGCGGCTACCTCGAAGCGGCCGCCCGCGACTGGTCGCCGCTGGAGGATGTCCGCCTGAGCGACAAGGATGCCAACGAGCACAAAACGATGAATACGCACCTGCATATCCTCGAAGGGTATGCCAATCTGTTGCGGCTTTACCCCTCGGAGGAGCGACTGCGCAACCAGACGCGGCGTCTGCTCGAATGTTTCTTTACGCACATCATGACTCCGGATGGACATCTCGGGCTCTTTTTCGACGAAACGTGGCACAACCGATACCCGAACGACGTCTCGTTCGGTCACGACATCGAAGCGTCGTGGCTGCTTTTCCGCACGGCCCAGACGTTGGGCGACGGCGAACTGCTCAAACGGGCTCACGACTGCTGCATACGGATCGCCGAGGCGGCACTCGAAGGCTATCAGCCCGACGGAAGCATGATCTACGAGCGGCATGCCGATGGGAAGATCGACAGCGAGCGTCATTGGTGGGTACAGGCCGAGACGGTCATCGGGCTCTACTACCTCTACCGTTACTTCGGACAGCCTAAAGCGATCGAGGGGGCAATGCGGACCTGGGAGTATATCCGCACGCACCTGATCGACCGGGAAGGTGGAGAATGGTGGTGGAGCATTCTCCCGAACGGTGCGATCAACCGGTCCGACGACAAGGCTGGATTTTGGAAATGTCCCTACCACAATGCCCGGATGTGTATGGAGGTCACAACGCTCATCGGCTCGGAGGGCAACTGACCGTCCGTTCCCGGGTTCGCCGCGAGAGTGCCGGACGGCGAACCCAGGAGCGGGCTATCGCGGCGGGTTGCAGCACAACAAGCGCATCCGCTCGTCGGACACCACCCGCCATTCGAGGTTGCGAACCCGGGCCGGGAGGAAGAGTTCATCCCCCTGGCGGACCTCCATCTCGAAGTCGCCGGCACGGACAACTCCGCTACCCCGATAGACGATAACGACGCGGAAATCCCCCGTGGGAGAAAGGATCGATACGGAGGGTATTTCGAGTTCCGAAAGGCTGAAGCAGCCGGTGTGCCGGCTGATGAGATGTTTCAGAAGCGAACCGTCGGGCAGGATTTCGATACGGGGTTCAATTTTCCACCGCCGAAGCGTCTCGTCGAGCGAGAGCGAATCGTAATGGAAACAGTCAAGCATCCGCTCCTCCCCCACCCCCTGATGCACCAACATACCGCTCAGCAAGGCTCCCGCGGGAGTCGTTTTCTCGACGCGCATCGTATAGTCGGTCGGCTCCTGCAGTTCGAGCAGGAAACAGCCGCTCCCGATGGCATGAGGGACACCTCCATGGATGATAAACACGTCGCCCGGTTTGACACGGACCTTGTGCAAGGCATCGATCATGCCGGAAATGTCCTGCCGAAGGAACAAATCACGCCACTTGGCCCGATCGACTCCCTCCTTGAATCCAAACAGGACATAGCTCTCTTCGCCGCCGACCGGTCGCGTATCCAGCACATACCACCCCTCGGTCTTCCCGAAACGGGAGTTCAGGCACTCGGCAGCGAACCGTTTGTCGGGGTGAACCTGAATGGTCAGCCGCTCGCGGGAGTCGAGCATCTTAGTCAGCAGGGCCGGATTGCCATATTCGCGGGCGATCCGTTCGCCGAGGAAAGCCTCCTCGTCCCCGGCAATCAGTTCCGTCATCGGCACCGTTCTGCCGTCGGGCAGCATGAAGACCGAGACCCCTTCATTCTCGGGACGGTTGTCGCCCCGGGCCACCACGGTCGAGGCCACCCACTCCTCCGGCATATCGCCATCCTCGCACGAGGGAGAATTTTTCCACCGGTCGATCATCGCGCCGCCGCAATAGGAGCGCCAAACCCGGTTAGGAAGTTGTTTCAGCGGGATCTCCGCATATTTCCGATACTTGCCCACGATTATTCACATTGATGTTTATCGCCGATCCGGCCCGCCAGCAAAAATACGGACAACAGGGCCAGCGGAATCAACAAAACCCCGACCACGAATAACGGCACCCAATGACCTCCGGCCGTCAGATGCGGAACCAGATACATCATGATGACCGTACCCAACACGGCGGCAGCGCCGCCCAGTCCGGCGAGCGAGCCGACCGTCTTGCCGGAGTGGAGATCGCTCGGCAGGGTCTGGATGTTGACAATGGCGAATTGGAAACCGCCCAGCACCGGAATGAGGACGAACGACGCCGTGAGGGCCGACTGCGCAAAGGCGGCGCCGATCATGCCGGGAATCATCAGGAGACACCCGACAGCAATCGTCATCCGGCGAGCATAATTGAGCGTATGACCCCGGTCGATCAGCCAGCCGGAGAGCCATCCGCCGGCAATCCCGCCCACGGCCGCACCGATGAAGGGAATCCAGGCCGTAGCAGCAATCTGTTCGAGTCCGAGTCCATACACCTCCTTCAGATAGATCGGCAGCCAGGTCATAAAGATCCACCACACCGGATCAAGAAAAAAGCGACTCAGGATGACGGCATAACTGCTCTTCATCGACAGCAAGCGGCCCAACGGCAGGGTTCGTTCGGCGGTGGACTGCTCACGGGGCTGACCCGCAAGGATATACTGCCGCTCTTCGTCGGTGATCCACGGATGCTCCCGCGGACCGCTCTTGGCAACGGCCCACCACGGAATGATCCACAGCAGGCAGACGGCACCCAGCGTCAGGAACGACACCTTCCATCCGAAATTGAGGAACAGCAACGAGATGATAACCGGCGAGATGATGTTTCCGACGGCACTCGCCGCGCCGAAGGCACCCTGAGCCGTAGCCCGCTCCTTGAGCGGGAACCACTCGGCATTCACCTTCACGGTCCCGGGCCACGGTCCCGCCTCGCCGATACCGAGCATCATGCGGAAGAAGGTCAGCGACCGCAATCCCCGGGCAAAGGCCGTGAGCGTGATGGCCCATCCCCAGACAAAGGCGGAGATGGCAAAACCCTTGCGGATCCCGACCCGGTCGAAGAGTTTGCCGAAGATAATCTGACTCAGGCCGTAGGCGATCATAAAGAAGATATAGGTATAGGCCAGTATCTCCTTCGACTCATTCGCCCGGTGTTCGGCGACGATCGCCTGCTGCTCCGCTTCGGGCAGCAACAACTCCTCTGCGGTGAGTTCCCGGTCGGAGATCAGTCCCAGATCGGTTGCGATTCCCGGCTGGATCACGACACCCGTCGACGGATCGACCTCGTCATTCCACATGTAGTTCAACGTACTGCGGTCGAGGATGTTGATGACTGTCACCAAGGTCGTCAGAGCCATCACCCACCAGCGCAAGCCTTTAATTTTCATGTTGGATCACATTTGATGAAGAGCGGCCCGGAGCATCCTCACCGGCCCGCAATACCGATTACTTCCGTACCGCGTGGCTGTTCCGCGGGGTGTTCCACCCCTCGACCAGCAGCGAATACTCCCGCGACCGATCCAAAGCGTCGAAGGAGATGCTCACCTCGCGCGACTCGCCGGGAACCAGCGACAGGTAGTTGTCCCCGTAGACAGCCGGAAGGATCCGCTCGCCCGTCTGCCGGTCAACCAGCAGCATCCGCAGCATCAGCACCACCCGGTCGGTCGTATTGTCGAGCGAGACGGTCACCACCTCGCGGCCGCCGACCCGTTTGTGCGAAACCGACACTTCCGGCTCAGCCTGCGCCATATCCGAGAGTTCCCGATAATCGAGGTACTCCGTACCGCGCCAGTAGAAGTTGGACGAAAGGAGACTGCCTGCCGAGTCGTGGAGCGTCAGCCGGATGAAATGCACGGAGGAGATCTCCGCGGGGTAGGTCATCGTGCGGACATCGTTCACACTGTTCGACGGGGCATCGGCCGCCGACTCGAACTTCCCGACCAACCGGCCGTCCAGATCGTAGAGCTCGCCCCGGACCTTCAAGTCCTTGAGATTACCGAGCGTGTTGTTCACGACCTGTACCTTCTCGTTGTCGGCACGCCACATCACATGAACCGGCTCACAAGCCGTCTTGAAGGCGAAATAGGCCGCCGTCGGTTCATAATAGTAGTCGTAGGTCTGGCAGATGAGCGACGGCCAGGCCGGGTGCGACATCCAGACCATCACGCCCGGACCGCGGTTGCTCTGCCAGGACTCCATCAGCGCCTTCGGACCCTCCATGTTGAGCATCTGGGCCTTGCGGCAGAAATCCTCGATGCTGCGGGCCTCGCCGTAGCTGCGCGTCATGTCGTCGGTGAAGATCTGCACGCGGGGCTGCGTCCAGTCGTGAAGCCCCCACATGTCATTGATCGGCCACAGCGATTCAGCCGGCATCATGGCGCGTATACTCTCCAGATTGGGCGGTGTTACGATACCTTGCTCGCTGTGGAACGTCGTTCCCCGATGAGTCAGATACCACTTGGGATCTTTCGTCTCATAGGGGCCGAGACCCGTCACCGGGGCATGGGCAGAACTCGACAGATAATAGCGCGTACCATCCAGCAAACCCGTCGTATAACGCATCGCCGAATCGAGCGCCGCGGGCGGATAACCCTCGTTGCGGCCCGTCCAGACCGACACCGAGGCGTGGTTGCGGAAGTGGCGGATCTTGTCGCACACGTTGCGCATGAACATGGCGTTGTCAGTCGGATGGGGGCCGTCGACCGGATTGGCCAGCCAGAAGTCGTCCCAGATCAGAATGCCGTAACGGTCGCAGGCCTCATAGAATTCATCGTCGCCCTCCATGCCGATCCAGTTGCGGATCATATTCAGATTCATCTCCTTGTGCAGCCGGACATAGGTGTCGTATCGCTTCGCGTCGCAATGCAGCATGGCGTCGGCCATCCCCCAGTTGCCGCCCCTGACAAGGATGGGATGGCCGTTCACCCAGATCCGGAAGTTGTTGTTCACGACCGTATAGGCATACTGACGGATTCCGAAGACCACCCGCTCGTTGTCGGAGACGCGCTCACCCTGCCGGAAAGTCAAGTCGAGCGTGTAAAGCGGCTGTCCGCCATAGCCGTTGGGCCACCACAGCCGGGGCTTTTCGAAACGAAGTTGCGGAAACTCCTGCGGCGTGAGCCGCACCGTCCGGTTCCCGGAGGCCGGCAGCGAGACCGGCAGCGAGAACTCCACCTCCCCGATCGCACCTTCGAGCCACCCCTCGACCGGATGGGCGGCGCGGTTTTCGAGCCCGACCTCGATCTCCAGATCCGCACGCGACGTATCGGGCAGCGGAAGGAGCGTCTTCACGAAGGGATCCACAATCACGACATCGTCCGTCGCCGAGAGGTAGACATCGTTCCAAATGCCCGTATTGCGTCCGCGAATCGTCGGCATCCAGTTCCAGCCGATGCTGGCCAGGAAGGTAGGGCTGTCGAGACCGATGATGCCGCCATTGTCGTCCGGATCGTTCAGATGCTGTTCGGTGACGGCTCCGGGATTGTCGTTGCGGAAGACCAGCACGGCCACCGCATTCCGCTCACCGGCCCGCACCAACTCCGTAACGTCGAACGACGAGCGGATAAAGGCCCCCTCGATACGCCCGGCCCGGATTCCGTTGACAAAGACATCGGCCTTCCAGTTCACACCGTCGAAGTTGAGCCAGATCCGTCGGCCGGCAAACTCGGTCGGCAGATCGAATTCGTTGCGGTACCAGAAGTCGGCAGTAAAGAATTCGTCGGAAATCATCAACTGCTGGGCCCCGTAGTTGGGATCGGGCAGTGCTCCGATCGCCAGATAACTGCCAAGGACCGTTCCGGGCACACGGGCCGGAATCCACCCCTCGGTGTCGAATCCCAAGGCGGAAACCCGCTCTCCGGCGACTTCGACATAAGAGCTGCGCTGCAGTACCCAGTCGTTGTTGCGCAGTTCGTAGCGGCCGTCAATCAACGCATTGCCTTCAGGCCGCGGCGCCGCGGCGAAACGCTCGGGACCGAAGATCGAGAATTCACAGATAACCAGGTTCTCCCGATTCGGATTCTCACAACGAATCCGTACATAACGGGCCCGGCAACGGCCGAACCGGAGCGAATCCACCCCTCCGGATATACCCGAACGACGGGCCACTCGTCTCCATCCCTCGGGTCGGACGGGTGTGCCGGAAGAGGCGGTTTCGACCGTATAGTCCGAGGCGAAGCATGTGCCCCAGCGGATCACGGCCCGGTCGAACGACAGTTCGGCGCCCAGATCGACGTAGATCCAGGGGGCGGCCTCGTCCCTGCTCATCCAGTAAGTGTCGGCGTGGCCGTCGGTCACCAGATGGGCCGTATGGTCGTAATCGGCAGCGGCAGATTGATAGCAGGCCCGGTTCAGTGCAATGTTCAACTCCGGCTCGGCGGGTCGTGCAAGACCGGAACCCGCAACCGCCAGCGCACACAGGGTCAGACAACGTTTTCCGATCATCGATGCGCAGTTCTTTACAGGGTTAACAGCGTTTTTTTATCGAAATTATATCCTTCGGCCGAGAAGACCGCAGCGTCCGCACTCGGGAATTCCGCCTCCACGATCCGTTTCTCGCCGGGTAGCAGGTGGATGTACCCCTCCGAAATATAGGCGGGCAGGATGGCTTCGCCGCTCCCGGCCTTCCGGACATTGAACTTGACGGCCAGAGCGGTCGTCGAGGCCGTATTGGTCACCTCGATGCGCACGCGGCGGCTGCCGTCCTTGCTGCCCGACCCGAGCAGGCGCGCCCGAAGCGTCGGAGCCGCCACCTCGTTCAGCGCGGTGAAATCCCGCTTCGCACTGCGCAGGTAGTCATTGACCGACACGCGCCGACCCTTGACGAAGAGTTCCAAACGCAACAGATGGTCCGGATCGCCCGCAAGCGGCTCCAGCACGGTGACCGGCGTCACGCCGTTGGCCGCAATGGCGTCGAGATTCTCCGAACGTTTGTCCAGCCGTTTGCCGTCGAACGTATAGCGCGTGATGACGACGCGGGCCTGGCGGCAGTCTCTGCGGGTGGTGTTAACCACCAGAATCTGCCCGTCGTGGGGATTGGCCTGCACATGGAGCGGCTCACAGGCCTTACGGCAGCCGTAGAACGATCCATGGGTCTCGAAATCCCACGTGTAGGTCTGCCATTCAAGACTCGGCCAGGCCGGATGGCTCATCCACAGCAGGACACCCGTCGTGGAATTCCACATGCGGCTGTTCCACGATTCAAGCATGGCCCGATGGCTGTCGTAATTGATCAACTGGACCTTGCGGCAGAAATCGTCGAGCGACTCGGCCTTGCCGTAGAGTTTGTCGACGGCCTGGCAGTACTCCGGCAACCCGAAATGCAGGTCGTGATAATACCACGTGTCGCTAATGGGCCACTGCTCCGACTCGGGAATGAACTTGCGCATCGACTCCGCCGTGGGAACCGACGGCGAACCCAATTCGGTCGTGAAACCGTAGGCCTGCACGGTGAAGTACTCCTTTTCGTCGATGTAGTGCCACGGACCGCTCGTGCGGAGGTTCATGTAGCGCGAATTAGGGCTGTAGAAGCGGGTTCCGTCCTCCTCGGCGATCAGCCGTTCGAGACGCGGAGCCATCGTCGGCGTGGCATAACCCTCGTTGCGCGGGCCCCAGACGGCAATCGACGGATGGTTGCGGAAACGCTTGACGGTCTGGACGGCATTTTCGATAAAAAGGTTTTCGTCATTGACATTCAGATTGCTGCCCTCGGTCGAGATCCAGAAGTCGTTCCACACCAACATCCCGTACTCATCGCACAATGCATAGAAGACCTCTTCGGTCGACTCCCCGGTCCAGTTGCGCACCATGTTGAAACCCTCCTCGCGGTGGAGCCGGAAAGCCGGTTCGAGCCGCTGGCGCGACACGCGCTTCATGCCGTCGTCCATGCCCCAGTTGCCGCCGCGGCAGAAGATCCGCACGCCGTTGCAGCGCAATACCAGATAGGGCGACGTCGCATCTTTCTCGATGCGCCGCAAACGGGAAATATCGACCCCTTCGCGGAAGGCCGGAACCACGACATCCTTCACCACGGAGCGCCGGTGGAACGTATTGAAGATCGGCTCGCCATCACGCACGTCGTTCGTGGGCTGGAACTCGAAACGAATCTCCTCACCCTGAGGCGTATCGGCCGTCAGTTCGTAGGAGAACTCCCGAACGCCGAAGCGAACCTGCTCACTGTCGGATTCCACGCCGTTGCACGCCACCCGCAGATCGAGGTCATACATCGACTGATCGCCATAGCCGTTCGGCCACCACAATTTCGGGTTCTCCACATGCAACCCTGGGATTTCGGCGGGCGAGAGGCTCACCGTGCGGGTCTCTCCGGCAGCCAAATCGACCGGATACTCGAACTCGGTCATGCCGTCGATCCGTCCGCTCAACACGACTCGGCGCGGTTCGGCGGCGTGGTTGGTCATCTCCGTGCGAATCGTCACGTCGGCCGACGAGATGTCGGGCAGCGGCAGATCGGTCACCACCTGCGGATAGGCCAGCGTCACGTCGCCCGTATATACGAGGGAGACATCCTGCCAGATACCGATATTGCGGTCGCGGATGCCGGGAATCCAGTCCCAGCCCTCCGAACTGATGAAGGTCGGGCCGTCCAGACAGAGCTGTCCGCCGTTGGGTCCGCGTCCGGCCGCTTTCGACTGCTCGTGCGGAATACCCGGGTTGTAGGGAGGATAGATCTTCACGGCCAACACGTTCTGCTCGGCGAAGCACTCCGTCACATCGAAGAGCCCCTCGACAAAGGCTCCGCGGATGTCGCCGAGTTTCCGGCCGTTGAGCCAGACGTCGGCCCGGTAGTTGATTCCCTCGAAGTTCAGCCACACGCGGCGCCCGGCGGCATCGGCCGGACGATCGAAGCGGATCCGGTACCACCACTCCTGACGGCAGAGGCTCTCGGGAATGGCCATGTTGTTCAGACCGTAGTAGGGATCGGGATAGATGCCGGCCTCGACCAACGTGGTCAGCACCGTTCCCGGGACCACGGCATTATACCACTCTGAAGTATCATACGCGGCACTGAAGAGCGATCCGCCCTGGGCCACGACCCGATCGGCATCGGTCATCTCCCAGCCGCCGGCCAACCGCCACGTGGCGTCACCAGACTTTTCGAGCCGCACCTCAACGGGCTGTTTGGCCTTGGGAACCGCCTGTTGGGGTGGTGTCTTGGATTTCGGAAGTTCCGACTCGGGCTGCGGAACGATCAGCCCGAAGTTGGTCGGAGGCAGCGGTCGCGCACTCTTCTGTGCCTCCGCATCCTCGGCGAAGGCCAGCAACGACAGGGCAAGCATGGCAAGTCCGGTATTCAAACGCATGGCTTATTGTTTTTCAGGGGTGAATTGATAGATCCGCTCGCCGTAGGGCTCGATCGCCAGGTTGTCGACCCGCACCTCGCCCGAACAGTCCTTGACAGCCTCCGCCCAGACGAATTTCTGCGGGTCGAGGCACTCGACCGTATAGGCGCCGTCGATGCCGGCCTCAACCGTCAGGTCGGCACGCCGGACCTGTCTGGCCGAATTGTTGTACAGGTAGACGAAGATCGTCCCGCCGCACTTGACACTCATGGCCTCAAGCGGAGCACAGTCGGCCTTCACCTCCTCAAAGGCGCCGCCACCGGCGGCCAGCATCCGGTCGGAGATCTCGCGCACGCCCCGGAAATAGGGCATCATGTTGCGGTTCTCGAAGTACTCCCACCACCAGCTCATCGGCGTGACGGGCGTCGGAGAGAAGAGCCCGTACCAGAGCCCGCGGCGGAAATCGCGGTCCATGCCGTCGGCGAAGTCGTCGAAATTCAGCGACCAGTCCCACTCGTAGCCGAACTCGCCGATGATATAGGGTTTGCCGAAGCGCTCCTCGTAGCTGCGGATGGTTGAGGGGATGACCGCCGTATTGCGATAGATGTGCTTCTGGTTGATGTCTAGATAGGGTACCGAATTCAGCCCCTCCAGATCCCGGTGCGAAATCGAGGTCGTAACGGGATGCTCGAAGGGATCGATGCTCTTCAGGTATTTGCCCATGCGGGTATGCCAGGCCACGATCTCCTCGGCGGGAATCTTACCGCCGGGATTGCGATGCTGGATGTTGTCGATCTCGTTGAAGAACTCCCACATGCCGATCGCCGGACTGTAACCCCAGCGTGCCACGATGTAGCGCAGGCGGTTCATGTAGCGTTGGGCCTGCGGCTCGCCGTTGAAGAACTCCCGGTCGGCGGGCACGGCGCCCTGGCCCATGCAGAGCATCACGTGGACGCCCAGCGTCTCGGCCAGCTCCACGAAATGGTCCAGACGCTCGACGGCACTCGGATTGAAATACTCGTCGGAAGCCGTGTAGCGCAGATTGTTGAAATTGTCGTGCTGGTCGATCGGGAAGTTGAACGAACACATCCACACGCGGATGAAGTTACCTCCGTTACGGGCGAAAAGCGGCAGCATGTAATCGTAGTTGTAACGGTCGTGCTGTTCGTGCAGCTCCTTGAAGAACTTCGAGTCGTCGTTTTCGCGCGACTCCCAGCAGATGTTCTCGCCCACACCCCGGAACGGCGTTCCGTCGTCGTAGACCAGCGTCCAGTTGTCGCGGACATGGAGAATTCCCCGCTCACCCTCCGCAGCGGGCTGCACGTCGAGTTTGACCGCCCTGGAGCGTGCGACCTCCTCGCCCTGCTCGGTCAGCCGGAACCGGCAGACGTAGCGGCCGAGTTCCTGAGGGGTGAAGCGGGCCTCCCAGCGCGACTCCGCGCCGGATTCGCCCTCGACCCAGAAGCACGGCAAGAGGCGCTCCTCGCCCGACGGGGTCTCGATCAACATGTCCAACGCCACCTCTTCCTGCAGATAGGCATTCTGATAATTGGCGGTCAACAGCACCGTAAAGTCCGTGCGTTCATACAACTTCGGAGAGCGGGAGGAGGGTTCGATCGAATGGAAACGGCCTCCGCAACTGGTCAGCAGCAATGCGCTGCAAAGGATGAAAAGGAATCTCATACGTGCAAATCTGGTTCAAGGAAACGGCGTGTCTCCGATTCGGATGCACACCGTTTCCGTCTGGTTAGTGGTTCAAGATCATAATAGATGAAAACGAGACTAAAGCGTCTTGACAATGTCGTTCAAGGCATCGACATCGACAATCACGGCAGTCACCGTACCGGTTTCGGCGAGTTCGTAGGCCGAGGGGTTGGAAATACCCACGGCCAGCACATACTTCTTGCCCGCATGGGCCGGATCCGAAAGCGTACTCCGGGGAATCTCCAGATAGAAGACTTCGCCCGCCTGACCGGACGGCACCGTAACCGACTGGGGGAGCGGCTCGTAGAAGTCGGAAGGCATGGCTTCGCCTCCGAACTGCGACACCGCGGCAGCCGTCTCCGCGTCCGACGTATAGATCGACACCGAAAAGCCCTTTGCATCGGAGAGTTTCCCCGACCGCGTCACGCCCAGAATGGCCTTCACATGGCTATCGGTCACCCGGAAATTATAAGTGTATTCACCGTCGCCGGAGGGGACCGTATAGGAGTTGTTCAGCCCGCCCGACTGCATGGCCTGAGGCATGTATATCTTGCCGAATCCATAATCGGCATCCCCGTCTCCGTCACAGGCGACAAAGCCCGCCATGCAGACAAAAGTCAGGAACAGCACAAATTTCTTTCCCATATTCATAGTTGTTCTCTTTTAAAATTTGCTCAGCGAATGACACTAATAGCCGGGATTCTGCTCCAGCGTGTAATTCGAATTTTCGATCTCCGAACGGGAGAAGGGCATGTAATAGTTCCACTCATGGAAGGTGCGTTTTGCCACCTTCACCGTCTCATACGACCAGCTGTTCTCCCCGTTTTTGGTGATCTTCACACCTTTAACCGGCTGGTTAAGCACCTCCATGGCATCCTTCCAACGCAGCAGATCCCAGTAGCGGTGATCCTCGAAAGCCAGTTCGATCCGGCGTTCGTGCTTAACGGCCTCGCGGAACTCCTCTCTCGTATCGGCCTCTACCTCGGGGAGCTGCATGCTGGCCCGGTCGCGGACCATCTGCAGGGCTTCACGCGCGGTCAGCGTATAACCGTTGTTGTTGTCGGGACCATAGGCCTCGTTCATCGCCTCGGCATAGTTGAGCAGGATCTCGGCATAGCGGAATACCACCCAGTTGTGCTGGGCTGTAGCCCCCTGTGTCAGGTTCAGATTGTCGGTCAGGAACTTTTTGAGGTAGTAACCCGTCCGGCTCGCATTGGGCTGGGCCATATCGTCCATGGCGCCCGCCGACTGGTCGATCGTCCGACCGTTCCAGGTGCTGCCGTTGGTCACGATGCTTGCCTCCAGCCGGGGATCGCGGTTCGCATAGGGATTCGCGGGATCCGCTGCAGCCCCGTCCAGCAATTCGTAAGCATCGACCAGATTCTGCGTCGGGGTCACCCCCGAAGCGCCGCCCTGTGTCGCGACGGGATAGTTGTTCTTCTCCATGTCGTTCGACATCTCGCGGCGGACCACATAGATCGTTTCCGGACTGCTCAAGCTGCGGTTGCCGACGAAATAGGCTTCATAATCGCTATCCAGCGAATAGTTCAGCTCGCTGTTGCTGATCAGGTCGTAAGCCGCCTCAGCGGCAGCCTCCCATTTGGTGGGGTCTTCAGTCGGATTGTTCCGCAGCGAGGCGGCATAAAGCAGTGTCCGCGACTTGATGGCCAGCGCAGCGCCCAGCGTAAAGCGGCCGTTCCGCTCGGTGTAATCGTCCCAGTTGACAGCGAGTTTATCCTTGTACTGGTCGATCTCGCTGACGATGTAGTCAACCACCTCGTCATACGACGAGCGGGGCACGAACTGACCCTCGGCATACTGGCTCTCCACGATGGGGACTCCGCCGTATTGCTTGATCAATTCACTGTAATAGTAAGCCCGCGCGATGTGGGCTTCCGCCTGGTAGTAATGCAGCGAAGCCAGGTCCCGTTCATAGTTGGGCCGGTCATTGATGGTATCGCGGTTCATACCGATCATATACTCGCCTTTGCCGTTGGCCGTATAATCCAGGAAAAAGTTGGCGGCGCGAATTCCCTCGTAATAGTTGGTATAGAGGTTGGAGATCGGATTCAGGTTGGCATTAATGACCCCCTGGTTGAAATAATTGGCGTCACACAGCACCTTTGTCTGCTGCGCCTCATCCGACGCGGCGGCAAAAAGGTTCGAATCGAGCACCGTATATCCATTCGTAATGGGGGTATAGAAGGCGTTTCCGAACTTCCACAGCGTGCCGAGGGTCGTCTCGATTGACTGGCCCGTTTCGTTCTGATCGAGGCTCGTATCGAGGAAGTCGCTGCATCCCGCCATCGTACCGACACACAGGGTTGCGAGAATGGATCTGAATATCAATTTTTTCATAATATACTCCATGATTGGTTAGAAAGTGATGCTGACTCCGACATTGTACGACTTGAGAACCGGATAACGGTACGACAGCAGTTCCGGATCGAAATCGTAGTCCGACATCAGCTTGCTGATCGTGAAGGGATTGGTCGCACTCAGATAGATTCTGAACTCGCCGATGCCCGCCTCGCGGAATTTGGGATGGTCCTTGAAGCTGTAGCCGAGCTCGATATTCCGCACCCGCAGAAAATCGCGGTCCTTCACCCAGAAGGAGCTCAACTGGTAGTTGTTTTCATTGCTCTGGGTCGTCAAACGCGGATAAGTGGCCGTCTGGCGGGTATCGATACCCTGCTCGGGATAGTAGGCCCAGGCCCCGCGTGCCAACGGGTAGACATTCCCGTTGTCGACGAAAGCCATCGTCTGCACCGAATTGTCGAGCAGATTATACGATGCCCCGGCGATGCCGTCAAGCAGGAAACTGAAATCAAACCCCTTGTAGCGGAACATCGCACCGACGGAGTAGGTCCACTCCGGATAGAGCGACTTGCCGACCTTGGTTACGTCGTTCTGATCGACATAACCGCTGTTATCCAAATCAAGATACTTGATATCACCCGGCTGCACGCTGCCAAACATCGGTTGAGGCAGTTCTTCCTTGAGCGAGCCGTCGTCGTTGAAGTCGCTCACGTCATAGAACCCATCGGCCACCAGCCCGATCAGCGTACCGTAGGGACGTCCGGTTTCAGCGTTGTAATCGTAAGCGGGAGCCACTTCGGCCATGTAGTCGATCGTGTTGCGGTTGAACGAAACGGCGGCATGGACCGAATAACCCCACTCCTTGCGCTGGTCAGACCACATAGCCGAGACTTCAAAGCCGCGGTTGGTCATCTTTCCGATGTTGTTGAAGTAGTAGTTCTTACCGTAGTAGCCCATGATCGAATTGTCGAGCGTCAGAATATCGGTCCGTTTGTCCAGGAAGGCGTCGGCCGTCACAAAGAGCCGCCCCCAGAGCGAAGCATCGACACCGATGTTGTATTTGTTGCTGCGCTCGGAGTGTATGGCGCTGTTGGGCACGAACATATTGACCAGCGAACTCTGCCATACGCCCTCGGTGGCTCCCGTGTAGAAGGAACCGATATAGGAGTTGGTATAATAATCCTTGAAGAGAAAGCGCCCGTTCGACGAATAGTTGGACAATACGCTGGTGGCATCCGAATCCGCGAATCCGCTACGTCCGTAGGAGAGGCGGAGTTTCAACAGATCGACCGTTTCCGAATCCTTGAGGAACGACTCGTTGGAGAGGATCCATGCTGCAGAGACCGAAGGATAGAACGACCATCGGTTTCCCGCGGCAAAAGCGTCGTTGCCGAAGTAAGAGAATCCGAATTCGGCCACATAACGGTCATCATAACTGTAATTGACCCGGCCATTGTAGTTCAGGTAATGGTACTGATAGGAGAAAATACCGTCGCCATTGTAGGCCGAGATGTGGAGGTTGGCCATTGCGCTGAGGGCATGCTTGCCGAACACCCGGTCGTATCCCAGCGAAATCTGGCCCTGTTTCCAATCCTCCATGCCATCCGAGCCGTAACCGCTGGCCTGCAGCGATGTATCTTCATCGGTAGTGGTGCGCACGCCATTGTGGTAGCGGGCATAGTTGCGGGTCTTCGAATAGCCGCTCGTCGTATACGTATTGAACGAGAAGGCCTCACGCAAATAGAGCCCTTTGGTGATAAAGTCGAGCCTTTCGACGAGTTGGATATTGCCCTGCAACACGCGCGATTGGGCCTGGCGCCATCCAAGAGCGTTGATCGAAGCCACGGGATTGTTGTTGTAAGTCGACGTGCCAGAATAATGGGTATGGGCCTCGTCGTCCCAAATCTCGTAGATGTTCGACGGATAGCGGGCCATGTTGTAGAAGAGGTCGTCAGTCGTAAAGTTCGGACGTTTGCCCCGTTCGATGCGTCCCCCCAGATCGACCCGCGCTTCGATGAACTTGAACATCGTGAAATCGAGATTGGCCCGCAGCCCATAGCGTTCGTAGGTGCGGTTTGAGCGCGAATCGCTGTTATTGACATCAAACAGGCCCTGCTGGTTGAGGTAATTCAACACAACGTTGTAACGGGCCGTTTGCGTACCGCCGTGGAACGTGACATCCCCGTCAATCACATAGCCCGAATTACGGAGCACCTCGTCATACCAGTCGACATTCGTCGCGGAACCATTCCGATAGGCTTCGAGTGCGGCAGCGTCGTAGGCGGGCGACCAACTGCCGTTGTCGTTGCTGACAGCCTGGTTGTAGAGTGAGGCATAACCATACGAATCGAGCGGTTTGGCATAGGTCGTAGCCTGCTGAATCCCGTAGTGCACCGACGCAGAGACCGAAGCCGGTCCGATCTCGCCGCGCTTGGTCTCGATCCAAATAACGCCGTTAGCCCCGCGGTCGCCGAAGATCGAAAGAGCGGCGCCGTCCTTCAGGATGGAGACCTTGTCAATCTCCACAGGCGAGAGATAGGCGATATAGTCAGCATTGACTTCGAAGCCGTCCACAAAGATCTTGGCCGTATTATAACCAGTTTTCCCGTAGGAGCCAATGCCGCGAATGAGCCAGTTGGCCAGATCGTTGCTCGGCTCGCCAGAACCTTGGAAGAGGGTCAGGCCCGTGAACTGCCCGGCGAAGGAGTTGGTTAGGTTCGTCTGTCTGTTTTTTGCCAGAGCGGATCCGTCAGCCGAGGATATGGCCGCCGTGGAGCGGAGCTGCGAGGTCTCGAAGAGGAGTCCGGGCGTCACCGACCCCTTCGCTTGTGTCGAATCGACCGGAAGGGCTGGTTCCTGCCCGGCGGCCGTTGCAACAGCGGTAGAAACGAACCCCGCGATGAAAAGCAGCGGTATAATGATATGTTTGTTCATAATCGAAATGTTTTACGGTAGTAGGGTTAGCCAATATTAATATCCGGGGTTCTGTACCAGCGTACCCTTGTTGATCTCCGACTGGGGTAGCGGCTCCAGGTACATCTTGGGGCTCCAGTAGGACGTATAGGTAACCGCATTCCAATAGGACTCGAGACCCTCCGCCAGATTGAGGCTGCCCGAAGCGTCAGACTTGACCTTGAACTGGAGTTCGCGCATATCGCCGCCGATGATCCCTTTATCGATATTCGCATCCTTCCAGTGCTTCACGTCGTAGTAGCGCAGATTCTCCCGATAGAACTCGATGGCGCGTTCGCGGTGGATAATCTCGCGGAGTTGATCCTGGTCCGTTTCCGTAACGGCAGGCAACCCGGCGCGGTTGTGCACCATATTCAGATTTTCGAGCGCCTTGGTAGAGTTTCCATACTCATTGTAGGCTTCGGCCAGATTGAGATAGATTTCGGCCATCCGGAACAGCGGGAACTCAAACCAAATGCGCGAACCCGCATTGTAATAGAACTTGGTCGGGGCCGCACAGCCCTTGTCCGTACCGAGGACATCGGGGAAGGAGCCGGTCTTAGCGGCATTACCCGTCTGACGTCCCCAATTGTTAGCCGTCCAGTTCGAGTTGCCCGGGTTGTTGAAGGCGTCAAAACCGATAAAGATATTGTCAGCCTTGGCGCGGGGCTCAATACCATTGATCCTTGTCAGCCAATCCGAAGCATCGCGCGGCGCGGCATCCCCGACCTTAGGCCAGTCGATATCCTCTCCGTTCTCGTCGTAATAGAGTTCCAGGAAATTACTCAGCAAACCGCTCATATCCGTATCATAGCGGTTGTTGGTCCAGTAGTTCGAATAGTTGTTGTAATAAAAGATCGCACTTCCGGGCCAGGTCCACTGATCGGTCTCATTACACTTGTAGGCCAGCAGCACCTCGCGGTTGGACGGGGTGGAGGTAGCGGTGGCATAATCGACGAAGGCATTGGGATTGGGTTGTCCGACCCCGGCTCCTCCCGTATTGAGCAGCTGATAGTTGTGCGCAAGAGCCCACTCCAGCACCGCTTCGTTGGCCTTGATGGCATCGTTCCAGCGCTCGTCGCTGGCCGAGCCGAAACATACCAGATCGTTATGGGCACTCTCGATATAAGGCGTTGCCGAATTGAAGAGCGGGCGGGCGGCGAAGAGCAGCGTCCGGGCCTTGATAGCCAGCACCGCACCCCGTGTCATGCGGCCCTGGTCGGCGGCATCCCAATCCCCTTCGGGAAGGAGGTCATAGGCTCTTTGGCACAATTCGAGGATATAATTGAGCGTCTCGCTCAGCGACGAACGGCCCACCGAGACATCGGGATCGGCAGCCGAAGTGAACGATTTGCGAACGATGGGCAGACCGCCGTAACGATAGAACATACCCATGTAGCGGTAGGCAATCAGCGCCAAAACCTCCCCTTTGACGTAGCCCTTCTCTTCGGAAGTCATGTCGGGCACCATATCGATATTCTCGTACACCGTCCAGCAATGACGGATGTAGGCCCAGTTGTTTCCGAAATGATCTGCACCGGCATCGGAGCCGTCGACTCCGGTAACGCTCAGCCCGGAGTTGACAATCGTGTAGGTTCCGTGCCAGGAGTATCCGCGTGCGACCTCGCCGCTGATGGCTCCGAGCGTACCATGACCTACGCCCCATCCGCCCGGCAGACCGTGGATCAGGCACTCGCGATAACAAGTCATCAGGGCACTTTTCGCATTTCTGGCCGACCCATAAACTTCATTCAGGTCGACGGTTCCGGTCGTGTCGGGCATCTGCAGGAAGGTATCCTGACAACCGGTCATCCCCAACGACACGACGACGAGCAATGTTATGAGTGTTTTTTTCATTTGATTTCAGTATTGAGAGCATTAGAAAGTCAAGTTCACCCCGAAACTGAATACGCGGGTCAACGGATAGATATAGGTGCTTCCATCCACCGTCTCAGGGTCGATACCGATATCGGTAAGTTCGTTCTTGAAGGTATACACGTTATTCGCATTGAAGTACACCCGGATGGCGCTGATCCGGCTGCGGGCCAGAGCCCCGCGCGTCATGTCGAACGTATAACCGAACTCGATATTCTTGATTTTAAAATAGTTGCTCGACTTCATCCAATAGTCGCTGGTCAGGTAGTTGTTGTCCGAAGAGTTCGGGTCGAACGTCACGCGCGGGAAGGAGATCTTCTCGCCGGCGGCATAGCGCTCGGCCGTCCAACGGCCGTCGTACATCCACTTCCAGGCATTACCCGCCTTTTTGTAGAACGGCATGACCATACCGGGCGTCAGGTAGTAGGACCCGTTGGCCGTACCCATGAACAGCACGCGCAGATCGAAGCCTTTCCAACCCACCGAGGCTTTCACGTTGAAATGATACTCGGGATAGTTCGGAAAGCCGATGGGCGCCACATCCTTGTTGTCGATCAAGCCGTCGCCGTTGAGATCCACATAGCGGATATCGCCCAGCGAGGCCCGGTTGGCCGTATAGGTATTGTAGGGGCTGTTGATCAGCTCTTCGTTCGTGTTATAGAGCCCGTCGCTCACCAAACCGAAGCGCTGTCCGATGGAAAAGCCCGTCTCATTCATCCAATAGTAGGGATTCGAAGCCTCGGCCTTGTAAATAATCTTGTTGCGGGCATAGCTGATATCTCCGCTCAGCGAGTAGCGCCAGTCCCCGACCTGATCGGACCACGAAACCAGCAGTTCGTAGCCCTGATTTTTGGTCACGCCCACATTGACCGGCGGCACCGAGCTGGATGCCACGCCATAGATTCCCGGAATCGTACCGAGCGTAGTGAGGATGTTGCGGCGATCCTCGCGGAAGTAGTCGGCCGTAATCGAGAGCCGGTCGCGGAACATGCGCGCCTCGATACCCACGTCGTACTTCTTGGCGCGCTCCCACGTGATGTCGGGATTACCAAGCGTACCCTCCGTAGCACCACTCCAGTAGGGGTTCGGCGAGGAGCCGTTCGAGTTGCCGAGCCAGTATCCGCCCTGATTCAGATTGTAGGTGTTGGGCAGATAGTAGAACCGGCGGTTGCCGCCCAGCTGGTCGTTACCTACCTCACCGTACGATGCGCGGATCTTCAGGAAGGTAAGGATATCATTCTCGGGGAAGAAGTTCTCGGCCGTCGGCACCCAACCGATCGAATAGGCGGGGAACCAGCCGAAACGCTTTCCTTTGGCGAATTGCTCGGTACCGTTGTAGCCGACGTTCACCTCGGCCATGTAGCGATCCTCGTAGTTATAGGTCACGCGGCCGACGAAGCCCATCACACCCGAAGGCACGTTGTACGAGTCGCCCGGCATCGTATACCGCGAGGCCTTCCCCAGCACAAGCGCCGAGACATTGTGCCCGTTGAAACTGTTGTGCCAGTCGATCCCGGCGTCCAGATAGAGTTTGTTCCAGTTGCTGTAGCCCCACGACTCGAACGATCCGGCCCCCATGCCGCCGCCGAAGAAGTCGAGACGCGTCGGATCGGTCGGGTTGCGCTGGACCGTGTAGGTCGGAATCGACGGCGTATACTTCACGATCCGGTTGTAATTGTCCTGGTAGTTGACCGTACCGTAGATGCGCAGGCCCTTGAGCAGATAATCCATCGTATGCTCCAGTTTGATCGTATTATCCAACAACGAGTTGAAAATGCTGTTGGTTCCGGCCCTCAACAAGCTGACGATGGCATTCTGGTTGCCGATCGTACTGGCGGTCTTATTGGCCAACGGATTCTGCTCGGTTCCGGCGACACCGGCAAAGCCCTCGATCAGATGGCCGTCGATCATGCCGGGCGAGATAAACGGATTGGCATCGTAGATATACTGCATGATGCCCTTGTAGCGCGACGAAAGGTCGTAGGGATCGCTGCCGCTGCCCAAACCCTGCGATTTGCCGAACTGGCCGGCCACATTGAGCGACACCTTAAAGTTCTTGGCCACTTGGATGTCGAAATTCGAACGGAAGTTGTACCGGTTGAAATTCGACCCCGTATCGGCGTCGTAATACTGAATATCCGTCGTAATACCCTGCTGGGAGAAATAGCCGAAAGAGACAAAATATTTCACACGCTCCGTACCCCCCGAGACATTCAGGTTGATCTGCATCTGCGGAGCCACCCGATCGAACATCTCTTTGTAAAGGTCGCGGCTGGCATAATAAAGAGCCGGCTGGTTCTTCAGCAACTCCTTCTGGGCTGCCGTCAAATCGCCGCGGGCATCCACCTCTACGGGCGTATAATCGCGGTTGTTCTTGAATTTCCACAGGTCATAGTCGTCGTAGATGTAGGTCGAAAGGCTCTCCGTTCCGGCGAAACTCCGCTGGTCATGACGGATGGCCTCGTTGCGCAACAGGGCGTACTCGTAAGCCGAGGTACCCTTCTGCAGACTCGACGCAGTCGTGAAGCCGTAGTTCATCGAGAAGTTGACCTTCGGCGTACCGCTCTGACCGCGGCGGGTCGTGACGATGATTACACCGTTGGCACCGCGGATACCGTAAACGGCCGTCGAAGAGGCATCCTTCAAGACGCTGATCCCCTGGATTTCGTTGGCATCCATGGCGTTCAGTTCGGCCATAGCCTGTTCCGAAGGCTGTTCGACACCGTCGATGACGATCAGCGGACTGGCCGAACCATAGGTCGAGATACCGCGGATGCGGATCGAAGCATCGTTGTGTCCGGGTTCACCCGAGGTCTGCAGACCGCTCACGCCGGGCGTATTGCCGATCAGGGCGTTTGAGATATTGGCCACGGGCGTGGCAACCAGATCCGTACCCTTGACCTGGGAGATGGCACCCGTCACGTTTACCTTCTTCTGGATCGCATAGGCCGTGACGACTACCTCCTCAGCCAGCAGCGAAGACTCCTTCATGACGATGTTGAGCACGGTCTGAGAGGAGACGCTGACCGTCTGGGACGTATAACCGAGGAATGAGAATTCGAGTTCGTTTCCCGGGGCTACCTCGATGGAGTATTGGCCGTCGGCCATGGAGGTCGTTCCAGTAGTCGTGCCTTTCACCATGATGGTCACGCCCGGCAAAGCGGCGCCTTTCTCATCTTTCACAACACCCGTAACAGTGTGAGTTTGAGCGCTTCCCACAAGGGGGGGGGCGATACAACCCAACACCATTACCAGCGTATACAGCAATGAGGTTTTAAAGTTTTTCACCATAGGTTTCGTAGTATTAAAGTTTTCCGGTTGTTTTTTGATCACTGGATGGTGACATGCTCAGCCATCGTATACATATCGGGCAGATCGCTGCTGAAGAGCGAACGGGAGCGGTTATACATGATGTTGAAGTCATCCTCCGAAACATGTCCGGGATAAACCGAGTAGAAGTGTTTGTCCGACTCGTTTTCGCCCACATACTTGTTGCGCCACATGACCACCATCGAGACTCGCTGTCCCATCAGGGGAGCAAGGATGCAACTGGTCCAATAGTCGGTCTTCTCGAAGGACTCCTGGCCGGTTTCAGTGACCCCGCACGGTTTGAGTTTTTCCTGCGAGAGTGCACTCATGGCACGAAGGTTGGATGTGAAGGCCTCCGTATTCAGTCCGTGATAGCAGTCCATTCCGATAAAATCGACCCATTCGTCGCCTGGCCAGCGGAACAGCAGCCTTTCGCGCGTGTTGCTATAGACGGCATCCATTTGCGGCGAAATGGCGTAAATGAAGTTATGCACGCCCTTCGTATCGCGCAGATAGCGGACGGTCATACGCCAGAATTCGATGAATTCCGTTTCGGTCGTACACTTCGACCCCCACCAGGACCACTCCTGCGTATGTTCGTGATAAGGGCGGAAGATGACGGGGATCAGCGAACCGTCGTCACCGCGGAGATTGTTGGCAAAATCGGCCACACGATCGAGCCACTCCATATACTTCGTATGCGTCGGGGTCGACTCGTCGAGGATGGCCTTCACCACTCCCGTATTGCTGTTATCCCACGAATCGCCTCCCGTGAGCGGGTTGTTCAGGTGGCAGCAGGCCGTGATGACTTCACCGCGATCGTAGGCTTCGAGAATCACCCGACGGCGAATTTCGTTCTCAAGTTTGTCCGACTCGAACCGATTGTCCATCAACGGACCGAAATCGACACTGAACACGGCAGGATAGTCGCCGCAAACCTCCTTCGTATCGGAGCGGCCCGGTTCATCGTACCAATAACGGCCATACCAGAGGTCGTCGTGGTGTCCGAACATAAAGCCGGTGGAGGCAATCGTCCACAGATTCGAGTAGAGTGCCCGGGTTTCAGCCGTTGCAGCAGGATCGACCATCGTCAGTGTGACCTGCTCCGGATTCGGGTCAGGGTCAGGATTCGGGTCTGGGTCGGGATCAGTATCAGGATCAGTATCGGGATCCTGATTTTGGCCGGGCGTCGTCTGTCCGTACGAGTCGGGAATATCTATATCGCTGCCACCGCACGAAGTGGCAGCTACACATAAAAGCATACAGCAGAGGGTTTCTGCTATCAACATTTTAACACGACTCATAGATTCGAATCAAGAACGTTTTTTCAACTTGACAATGAATTTCTGCGGATTCTGGACATACTTGTCATAGTCCGAATAATCCGACCAACCGGACATGGGAGTTCCGGCCACGGGGAATTCAAGTCCTTGATAGTGAATCTCGCAGGTAAAGGTCTTACCTTCTTGAGAATAGGTCAGTGTCGTAGGTTCGTCATAGAAGGTCGCGGTGTGGGCCGTACCATCCTCGGCCGTAAAGGTGATCAGGCCGGTAGTGCCGTCCTTGCGCCACGAGCTCTCGCCCTCGGGGATGCAGCGATAGAATTTTTTCAGATCAATACCGCCATTCCCAGTCCAGTAGAAGTTGGCATACTTGCCATCCGGGCCGGGATCGTTGATACAGGTTCCATAGGTGTCGCCGGTTTCGCTATCGACCCCTGCAAGCGTAATGGTAATCACGTTGTCGTCTTCGACCAAAGGCTTGTAGTCATTCTGCCAGTTCCAGTGCTTCCACATCAGCGACTGACAATAGCAACCGTCGTTTGAGCCGCCGAAGAACCAGAGAGCAAAGGCATCCCCGTTCTCGTACTGAGATTCGTCATGACTCTCAACATCGTAATCCATGTCGTAAACGCCTTCAAAGGGTTCGACGAACGAATAATAGGAGATAGTGTAGGTTCGAGTTTCACCACTCTCGGCGGTAATTACGATTTCACAGGTTCCGTCGCTCAAGTCGATCATACTTCCAGGCTGGACCGAAGCCGTCGCATTGTATTGGAGTTCAATCTCCTCAACTTTCACCTGCGACAAGTCGTCGATGGCCGAGGTTACCAACTGAAGATTGATCGTACCGGCCTCATCGTGACGCCAATCATCGGTAATAACAGCGGCCCCGACCTGATTTTCCACACGAAAACTCAACGGAGTCCGCTCACGCAGCCAGGGGTCCACCATGTCCGGTGCCGACGAGTTGTTTTCGTAACAACCGGTCAAAAGCAAACCCACCAGGCACAACAAAACATAAGAGAAGATTCTTTGCATAGAGTTAATTGGTTTAGGTTAGTTTACAATTTCAGATAAGACAATCACACTGACCTGCGCACCCGGCGATCAGGCCATCGGACAGCTTGCATCTTACCGTTGTACAAACTTACTCAAAAACCGACTATTGCAATTAATGTTTTTTTAACAAAATGCAATACAAAACAACCCTACTCTGACTTATAGAAGAGGACGAAGGTCAGACGAATATTTTTTTGTGGACGAACAAGGTGCGGAACTGGTGGGGAGGCATTCCTTTCTTGCGTTTGAAGATGCGATTGAAATTGGCCATGTTATTGAATCCGCAGCAGAAAGCGATCTCGGCAATGGTCATGTCCGTATCGATGAGCATACGCGAGACATGTCCCAGGCGGATTTCGGCCAACGTATCGATGAAACTCTGTCCGGTAGACTTTTTGATGAAGCGGCTGAACGAAACTTCGGACATGTTAACCGTTTCAGCGACATCCCGCAAGGAGATCTGTCGGTTGAAATTGCGGTTCATGTAGGTAAAAACCGTCTCCAGACGCTGCGAATACGAGACATTCTTCTTTTGGGCAAAGGTCAGGTCGGAGAGCAGCTTCCGGTCGGAGGAGAGCGAGAGCGTATTGAGAACGGCCAGGACATCGAGCAACGGCTGCATACCGCCGGCCGAACCCCGTTCGTAGATGCGTTGGAGAGCTGGAGCCACTTCGAAGGCCGTTTGTTCCGTAAAGAGCACCCCGCGCCGGGCCTCCTCGAAAAGCTGCCTGAGGGCTGTCAACGAATTGCGGTTCAACAACTTGTCGTCGATCAGATCGGGGCTGAACTGTAGGGTAACCTCATGGATGCACCGGGAGCAGCAAGCGTCTGTAAACCAGGCGTGCGGGATCTCTCCGTTGACGAAGACGAGTTCCGCATCGCCAATCGTGCCCACATGGCTGCCGATTACGCGGGAAGCCCCGGCGCCGTTGAGCACCAGATTCAGTTCCAACTCCTTGTGGGTATGGAGCGGGAAGTCGAAGCAACTTTTTTCGCGAGAGAAGATCACGAAACAATCGTTGTCGGTCAGCGGCGTATTTTCGCAAAAAATCTTCATCGCTCTTTATTTATTAATGTATCACGCGGCAACTGGCTGTAAACAAAATTATAAAAAAATTCCGACAAAACAAAATAATACCAAGATACGCCGCGCTCTGACTTTCCTGCGACATGGAGGGAGCAGTGCTGCATCCGACGGCCAAAGTCCTGAATGGCAGCCATCCGTGCACATATATCCAATTGTCTAATTTTCGATTTCGGCAGACAGCATGCGGGACATACGGTCGTAAAAGGATTGGATTATGGCAAAAAAGTATGATTGAAAACCGCCCCGATCTATTATTTTTGTTCCAGTCGGAAACAATTCTCCGGAGCTGGTACAAAACGAACCTGAAACTAATACTTTTTTAACCATGAGAAAAACCTTGCATCTCCTGCCAGGAATCTTTTTGCTTCTTGCGGCCACGCTTCCCGCCCAGGCAGCATCTCCCCGCAACCCGATGCCTGACGCCGACTCCCAGCAACTCTTCATCGGCGAGCAGATCGCAGTCGCTCCGACTTGTCATGGCAAGGTCCGCGGTTTCATACTGCGCGGGATCTATCAATTCCGGGGTATCCCCTACGGCGCCCCCACGTCGGGCGAGAACCGCTTCATGCCGCCGCAACCGCCGCAACCATGGGAAGGCATACGTCCGGCCGTAGCTTTTGGCGATTCGGCCCCCCAGCGCTTCTACGATCGCCGCCCGGAGTCCTACTCGATGTTCGTCGACCACTGGAACTACGACGGCATGAGCGAGGACTGCCTGCGTCTGAACGTCTGGACACCGGGACTCGACAGCAAACGCCGACCGGTTCTCGTCTGGCTGCACGGGGGCGGCTTTGCTCGCGGTAACGGCATCGAGCAGGACGGCTACGACGGTGAGAATATCGCCCGTTACGGAGACATTGTTTTCTGCTCGGTCAATCATCGCCTCGGTCCGCTGGGCTTCTCGGATTTCGCAGGTGCGGGCGGAGAGAAGTACGCCTCGTCGGGCAACGTGGGGATGCTCGATCTCGTGGCTGCCCTCGAATGGGTGCGCGACAATATCGAGGCTTTCGGCGGTGACCCGCAGAATGTCACGATCATGGGACAGTCGGGCGGCGGTGCGAAAGTGTGCAACCTCTGTGCCATGCCGGCGGCCAAAGGGCTTTTCCACAAAGCCGTGGCTTTGAGCGGGAATGCAACCCGGGCCAATTCGAAAGAGTATGCCGAAGCGCTTGGCTCCGCCATTCTCCGCGAGGCAGGTCTCGATGCCTCGCAGATCGATTCGCTGCAGCAGATGCCTTGGGAGGAGTATATGTCCCTTGCCGAGCGTGCCGCACAGCATCTGAACGAGATTCCGGGTGTCGGGCAGCGGGGCGGCTTCGCCCCCGTCGGCGACGGCCGCGACCTGCCCGACGGAGAGTTCTATACGGGGCGTTATCGCACCTGGGGAACGGATGTCCCGATGTTGCTCTGTTCGACATTTCACGAGTGGAATCCCGACCGCGATGACCCCGAACTGGAATCGGTCACAACGGAAGGCGTGGTCGAGCATCTGACACCCGTCTTCGGAGAGCGGTCCGGCGCCATTGTCGAAGCCTATGCGAAGAGTTTTCCCGAACTGCGTCCCATCGAACTGTGGAGCGTCATCGTCTCGAACCGCCGGGGCGTCGTCCACACGGCCGACGTAAAGTGCCGGGAGCAGCAATCGCCCGTCTACATGGCGTGGTTCGGATGGGAATCGCCACTTTTCGACGGACGCCACCGCGCCTTCCACTGTATCGACATCAGTTTCTGGTTCTTGAACACCGACCGCATGGTGACCCATACGGGAGGCGGCAAGGCCCCGCGGGACCTCTCGTACCGCATGGCCGACGCATTGCTCGCCTTCATGCGCACGGGCGACCCCAATTGTCCGTCGTTGCCTTCATGGCCCCGCTACACGCCCAGCAAAGGAGAGGTAATGATCCTCGACGACCGCTGTCGAACGGCGGAAGATCCCGATCGGGAGGCCCGTCGGGCCTTCGGGGACTGATCGACAAAGCAGAACACCTATAAACCCAACCGAATCATGAAACGCAAACTGTTACTTCTGGCCGGCGCTCTGTCGGGCATGGCCGTTACGGCATCCGCACAGACCGTCCGTTCCTACGTTACGCTTCCCGACCGCTCCGCACTTTACGCTGAATCCGAAGAGTACGAGTTTTCCGATGTGCGCGACGACCGCAGCGGTCGCAGTTCCTATATCGTCATTGACCCGCGGCAAAGTTTCCAGCCGGTCGATGGTTTCGGCTTCGCCCTGACGGGCGGCAGCGCCGAGATGCTCATGCGCATGTCGCCCGAAGCCCGTACAGCGACTCTCCGTGACGTGTTCGATCCAGTGAAAGGCGCCGGCGTGAGCTGCGTGCGTCTGACGGTCGGAGCCTCCGACCTGAACCGTTTCGTTTTCTTCTACGACGACATGCCCGAAGGCCAGGAAGATTTCAAACTGGAACACTTCTCGCTCTCGCAGGATCTCCGGGACGTAATTCCGGTCATGAACAAGATTCTGGAGATCAATCCCGACATCTACGTACTGGCATCTCCCTGGTCGGCTCCGTCGTGGATGAAGACCGTCTATGACGTGCGCGGCGGACAACTGCGCAAAGAGTGTTATGGAGTCTATGCCGACTACCTGGTGCGCTATGTGCAGGAGATGGAGGTCCACGGCATCACGATCAATGCCCTGACAATCCAAAACGAGCCGCTGCGTTCGACCAATACACCCAGCATGTTCTGGTTCGCCTGGGAGCAGGCCGACTTCGTCAAAAACCACCTCGGACCGAAATTCCGCAAGGCGAGACTCGATACGAAAATCATCGTTTTCGACCACAACTGCGACCGCCCCGACTATGCCTTGGCCATCTACAACGACCCCGAAGCGGCACAATACGTGTCCGGAGCGGCGTTCCATCACTATGCCGGCGACATGAGCGCCATGACCTACGTGCACGAAGCCCGTCCCGACAAGGACATTCTCTTCACCGAACAGATGACCACCGAACGTCCCGGGACCCCCCGCATCGACATCGCCGCATCGACTAAACGACTCATTGTCGGCCCCATGCGCAACTGGAGCCGCACCGTCGTGCTGTGGAACCTGGCGGCCGACCCCCTGAACGATCCCCACACCGACAACGGCGGATGTCCTTCCTGCCAGGGAGCGCTGACCATCGACGGCGATTCGGCGACCCGCAACCTGGCCTATTATGTCATTGCGCACGCCTCGCAGTTCGTCCGTCCCGGTTCGGTACGCATCGCCTCGACAGCGCCGGGCGACCGGACGGTAACGCTCGGCGAGGACGAACAACGTCCGAAGGTCTACCGGGCACAGATCACCGAACACGCTGACGTGGCGCCCAATGCGGCCTTCCGCACACCCGACGGAAAGATCGTGTTGATCGTGGCCAATGACTCGTGGTCACGCCGCTCCATATCCATACAGTACAACGGCCGATATGCAGAGTTGAACCTCGCTCCCGGCGCCACGGGAACCTTCGTATGGGACGAATAGCGAACATCGTCTGCTGCCTGTTGCTGGCGACGGGCAGCGTCCGGACACAGGCCCAAGATACCGTGCGGCATCCGGAGCGGACACGGAATACCTTTTCGACCGAAGGATGGTGGAAACCCGCCGGGCCGAAATTTTCCCCGGAGGTGCACGACGACCGGACAATTACGTTCCGCCTCCGGGCCCCGCAGGCGGAACGGGTCGAGCTGCTTTTCGACGAATGGGATGTCGTTCCGCAGACGATGCAGCGCGATACGGATGGAATATGGAGCCTGACGATCGGCCCGGTCGAGCCGCGAATCTATCAGTACAAATTCCGGATCGACGGATTCGAGACCGTCGATCCGGTCAATCCCGACGTAAAGGCCGGAACTACGATCTATGGCAGCGTCGTCGAGGTTCGCGGCGGCGAAAAGCCCCGCTTCGACGAACGTCGCCGTGTCGGCGGCGAGGTACACCTGCTCCCCTACCGCTCTTCATCGCTCGGGCAGTTGCGTACGGCGTGGATCTATGTTCCGCGTGAGGCTGTTGAGCACCCCGCACGCCGTCTTCCGGTTCTCTATCTGCGTCACGGTGGCGGCGACTTCGAAGGCAGTTGGATGCGCGAAGGCCGCGTGGCCGCAATCATGGACAATCTGATCGCCGAGAAGGCCGCCGTGCCGATGTACGTCGTCATGACGAACGGTCTTACGGACGGTTCTTGGGCCGGAGGCAGCACCCCTGAGGGCATGCAACTGCTCGAAAGGGAGCTGATCGAGGATGTCATTCCGCTTGTTGAAAACCGTTATCAGGTGTGTAGAGACAAGCGCTGCCGGGCGATCGCCGGGCTCTCGATGGGAGGCGGTCAGGCTTTCGTCATCGGTTTACGCAATCTGGATCTGTTCTCGGCAATCGGCCAGTTCAGCGCAGGGATCCTGAGCGACGGGACTTTCGACTACGAACGCTATATCCCGGGAGTCATGGAGGATCCGGAACGAATCAACCGCGAACTAGCCCTGCTGTGGATCGCCTGCGGAACGAAAGATCCGCGTCATGCCGGCCACCTCGATACGGTAGACGAGCTGCACCGGCGGGGTGTGCGGTGCGAGTTCCATGATGCCCCGTGGGGACACGAGTGGCAATTCTGGCGCCTCCAGCTTTACGGGTTCGCACAACGATTGTTTCGAAACAACCACTAAAACCACTTGCTTATGAAAAGATTTATGTTACTGGGATTCAGCCTTCTACTCGTTCTGTCCGGATACGCATCCGGCAAAGGAAAACGCCTCAAGGCTCCCGAAAAGACAATCCTGAAGATGGTCGATCCCAATGCGACCCCCGAAACCAAAGCGCTCTACGCCAATCTGTGGTGCATCGGACTGAATGGCGTCATGTTCGGCCACCATGACTACCCGTCGTACGGAATCGGATGGAAGGGAGACAAGGATCGTTCCGATGTGAAGGACATCGTCGGCTCCCATCCGGCTGTTTACAGCCTGGACATGGCCGGGATCAACGACACCAAGATCCGTCTCATCCAGGAGGCTCACAAACGGGGCGGTGTATGTATGCTCGTTTGGCATCAGAGCAATCCGCTGACGGAAGGTCCGGGCAAGAAATACCCGGTTGGTACGGCCTGGGACAACACCAAGGTCGTCGATCAGATTCTCAAGGAGGGTTCGCCGATGAATCTCAAATACAAGGCCCGCCTGGACGGCGTAGCCGAGGCGTTCCGCAAGATGGTCGACGAGAAGGGACGCCCGATTCCCGTCATCTTCCGCCCGCTGCACGAGCACACCCAAACCTGGAACTGGTGGGGAAGTTCAGCCACGACCGAGGAGGAGTTCATCGCCTTCTGGCGCTTCATCGTCAGCTACCTGCGCGACACCCAGGGGATCCACAACGTCATCTATGCAATCTCGCCGCAAATGGATGCCGTCTACAAGAACACGGAGGGTCGGCTGCTGTTCCGCTGGCCGGGCGACGAATGGGTCGACTTCATCGGCATGGACTGCTACCACGGCCGCAACACCAAGGCCTTTGAATCGAATGTGAAAGCGCTGGTCGAGGTGCGCGAACTCAAGCACAAGCCGGTCGGCGTCACCGAGACGGGGCTCGAAAACAATCACAAAGCCGACTATTGGACCCAGGATGTACTGCGTGTGTTGCGCGACGAGCCATGCGCAATGGTCGTGGCCTGGCGCAACGACAATCCCCGACATGCCTACGGCCCCTATCCCTCGGATGTGTCGGCCGAAGATTTCAAGCGGTTCGCTGCCGACGAGTGGACCCTTTTGGAGCGGGATCTGCCCGACATGTACTCCATGCCCAAAAACGTCACCGTAAAATAGGCAACCATGAAGCGTCTGATAATCGCATGGACGACGGCACTCCTGCTGTACGGCTGCAGCCCGGAACGCCCCGTCGTTGCTCCGGTCAACCCGGAAGCCTCGCCCGAAGCATGCCAACTGCTCGAATTTCTCCACTTGCTCCGCGGCAAATACACGCTTGCCGGACAGCACAATTTCATCAGCGACCTCTCCCGCTACGACTCCGTAGTCTACGCCATCACAGGCAAGCGCCCCGCAGTCTGGGGCAGCGACTTCAGTTTCAACGCCCTCGGGGAGAACATCGCAGAGTACCACCACTGCGGACCGATGAATCTGAGTTCTCCCTGGGGCGAATGCCTGCTCAACGGCCGCTCGACGGAGGAGTTGCGCCAGAATCTGGTCGAGGAGATCAAGCAGCGTTACGCCGAAGGACGGATCATCACACTGATGTGGCACTGCTGCTTCCCATCGGAGTGCAACGACTGCAACGGCGCCTCGATCTGGACCTGGCAGAACCGCCCCTCGGATGAAGTCTGGGCGGAATTGACGACCGACGGAACCCCGCTCAACACCCTGTGGAAAAAACAGATGGACACGGTCATCCCCTACCTCAAGCAGTTGCGCGACGCCGGCATTCCGATCCTCTGGCGTCCGTACCACGAGATGAACGGCGTCTGGTTCTGGTGGTGCAACAAACCGGGTGAGAACGGATTCAAGAAACTGTGGATCATGACCTACAACTACTTTACCAAGGAGCACGGCCTCAACAACCTGCTGTGGGTTTGGAACACCAACGCTCCGCGCGACAAGCAGGGCGACGAGGCCGGGCCATATGCCGACTACTACCCGGGCTCCGACTACGTCGATATCCTTGCGGCCGATGTCTATCACCGGGATTACAAGCAGTCGCACCACGACGATCTGCGGGCGCTGGCGGGCGACAAGCTGATCGCCCTGGGTGAGGTCGGACAACTGCCGGATCCGGACTCCTACCACAATCAGCCCGACTGGTCGTGGTTCATGGTCTGGGGCTACTTCATCAACAGCCAGAAGACCGACAGTCTCACCTCCGAAGAGGCCGTCCGTCAGATCTACAACGATCCGCGAACGCTGACACTCGACGAGATCGAGCTCTCCGACGGGAAATACCGCCTCCGGTAGACCGCCCCAAAAAAAGAGTGCCGGAAATCCGGCACTCTTTCACGACAAAAGCCGCCAAACGCTATCCGATCGACTGCCGGTCGATCTCCGCCAACTCCTCCGTCGAGAAGGTCGTGTTGCGCAGAGCCTTGAGGTTTTCCTCGATCTGGGCGACCGAACTGGCCCCGATGATGACCGAAGAGACCCGCTCATCACGCAGCAGCCATGCCAGTGCCATCTCGGCCAGTGTCTGTCCCCGCTGCCGGGCCAGATCGTTGAGGGCTCGAATCCGGGAGAGTTTCTCTTCGGTGAGGTCGTCGCGCTTCAACGAACCGCCGGATGCCATCCGCGAGTCCTGCGGGATTCCATTCAGGTATCGGTTCGTCAGCAACCCCTGGGCCAGCGGCGAGAAGGCGATGAATCCGGCTCCGGATTCGGCCGCCAGCGACAGCACCCCCGAGGTCTCGGGCTCGCGGTCGAAGATGTTGTAACGGTCCTGGAAGAGCAGGCACGGCACGTCGCGCTCGGCCAGATAGCGGAAAGCGAAGCGGGCCGCTTCGAGCGGATAGCGCGAGATGCCGACATAGAGGGCCTTGCCGCTGCGAACGATGTCGACCAACGCCTGAAGCGTCTCCTCCAGCGGCGTCACGGGATCGAACCGGTGGGAATAGAAGATGTCGACATAGTCGAGTTTCGTTCGCCGGAGCGTCTGGTCAAGACTGGCCATGAGGTACTTGCGCGACCCCCAGTTTCCGTAGGGCCCCGGCCACATGTCGTAGCCGGCCTTCGAGGAGATGAAGAGTTCGTCGCGGTAAGGCCGGAAGGCGTGGTCCATCAAGCGTCCGAAGTTCTCCTCGGCCGTTCCGTAATCGGGGCCGTAGTTGTTGGCCAGGTCGAAGTGGACGATCCCGTGGTCGAAGGCGCAGCAGGCCATGCGGCAGACGTTCGAGAAGGATTGCAGACTGCCGAAGTTGTGCCACAGTCCGAGCGAGAGGGCCGGCAGCAGAATTCCGCTCTTCCCGGAGCGGCGATACGACATCCCGCTTTCGTAACGCAACGGAGCGGGCTGATAGGGAGGTTGAATCATACAATCGTTTTTTATGGTTGAAAGTTGACCCGAAATTAAGCAAAGATCGGCAAAACGAGTAATGTAATTCCATCATTTTCTGTTCGATTCCCAACGCAACCGATCCCGAAGGAGAACATTCCACAAGACAAAACCTTAAAACCCGAATCAAAATGAAAAGAAGACTCGCCTCGATTCTGACGGCGACTCTGCTCCCGGCATTCGTCACCGCTCCGACCTTCGCACAGAAGATCACCTCGTTCACACGCATCACGGGCGAAGCCCTATGTCATCGGTGAATTCGGATTCGACTGGGACTGGAACAACCTGGACCACTCGATCGGCTTCTTCTTCGACTTCGATCTTCGCCGCGGGCAGTGGCACGGCGTCTTCCACGAGACGCCGATCTACCCGATGACGTGGTGGTGGGAGTTTTTCGACGAACGCAACATGGATTGGATCTACAAGTCGGTCAGCACGATCACGAACCGAATGATGGTGGCCGACAATGCCACGTTCGAGCAGGTCCCGGTCAAGACCTCGATCCGGGGACTGGAATCGTATGCAGTCAAGTGTGGAGAGGAGATCTACGTCTATGTGGTCAATCCGCTCTTCGAGCGGGCCTACCGTTTCGAAATCGAGGTCGGAGGAGCCGATGCTACCGACTATCAGATAGAGGAGTACAACACGCAAAGCATGAAATTCCACACGCTTGAGACCCGGAATGCCATCGACAACCAAAAAATCACCATTTCGCCCCTAACCATCATGCCCTGGGACGATCGGGTCTACACCCTCACTTCCAAGAGTTAAAACCCTCCCGATTCGACGGCCGTGCCGCACCGGAGAGTTCCGGTGCGGCGCTTTTCTCAATGTACCGGCCACCACCTCGCTTTTGTATTTTTAACATGGAAAAGAGAAATTAGCAGCGTCCGATTTCTGCCAATCTCCCTTTATAATCGCATCTCCCCAATAGCCGCTGATTACATCTAATCGCCAGGACAACGTCTGTCGCGAGAAAATCGGATACCGAGTTCATAGAGCAGATACAGCGTAAATATCCGTTAAAGAACATATTGTCCAAGTTTTAGCATGATTTTATCTTTGCTTAAGATCGGAAGAATAAAAAGCCGGTCGAGCAGGATTTATGGACAACAAGAAATACGACCGTTTGACAAAGAGTCTGGTTTATCCGTTGATAGAGAAGTATTATTCGAGCGGTGATTTGCCGAGCGTTTTTTACAAGCGTGGGGCTTCGTGCTCTATCACAAGCGCTTTGAACGGGGTATTCTTACCTTGCCTCGTTTGGAGGCCCGCGAGGGCGGTTATCAAGTCTCGTGGCGGGAGTTGGTATTGATGGTCGAAGGTGTGGAGTTGGAGCACATACGGTCTCGCAAGCGTTACGATATTTCTTTGAAAAACAGCATGAATAGCGCTCGAATTTCTTTGTAAATCCATCTATTTTCCGTGTCTTTGAGATATGGAAAATGGCAATACGACAGATACTTATACCATCGGTTCGGAACGACGCCTTGCGGCCGTAAGGGCCGAACGGGATTCGCGCCACAGCCGAGCGTCTGTCGTTGGAACGCGACAATCTTCAAGGCGTGGTGGAGAAGATGCAGGACGAGTTGCGTCAGTTGCGCAGGATGTTGTTCGGTCGCAAGTCGGAGCGCTTCATTCCATCCGATCCGTCTCAACTCAAGCTGGACTTCGAAGGGTAGCCGAGTTAAAGGAGGAGCGGGAGTATTCCGTCCTGCAAGGGAAGGCCGCCCATAAGGAATCGGCGCCACGCATCAAACGACCGGTCGAAGAACGTCAACGGCGTATCTTTTCGGTGTATCTGGAACGCCGTGACGAGATCATCGAACCCGATGAACTCCCTGCGGAGAGCAAACGTATCGGCGAGGAGATCACCGAACTGCTGGAATACAAGCCCGGAGTGCTCTATATCAGACGTCTGATACGCCCCCAATATGCCTTGCCGAATGGCGACGGAGTCGTTATCGGTGAGTTGCCTTCCTTACCTCTTCCCCGCGCCAATGCCGGGCCGTCGCTGCTGAAGGATTTCCGGGGCGCCGTGCAGAGCGACGGCTATGGAGCCTACGACATCTATGAGAACAAGCGGAGAGTCCTGCTGCTGGGCTGTCGGGCGCATATCCGGCGCAAGTTCGAACATGCCTTGGATGACGATCCTGAGCGTGCGGAATACGCCCTGCGGTTGATCGGGCAGCTATACGCCATAGAGCGCCGGGTGAAGGAGCAAGGGATACCCCTGGATGAAATCAAGGCCATACGTGAGAAAAAGCGCTCCGATATGCCTATGCGCTATACCCGCGCATGGCACGCTACGTCACAGACGGCAGATGCCGCATCGACAATAACCTCGCGGAGCAAGCCGTACGGCCGCTGGCATTGGGCCGCAAGAACTACCTCTTCTGCCGCAACCACGAGGCGGCATACAATACGGCCGTTGTCTACTCCCTACTGGGGACATGCCGACTGTGTGTGTGGGGGGGGGCGGCAGTGCCCCCCCTCCTGCAATGAGTCGCGTCACTCTTCCCCGCAGGGGAATCTTCATAAATGGGTGCAGGATTCTATCTTACGAGAGTACGGCAAGTCCGGCCTATACCGCTCTGTATGGCGGCGCATTCATAATAAGCAAGATTGAATATATAATCCCGCAATTCGGAACGACTCGCCAGACGATGATAGCGATAATGCTTCGGCAAGCGATGCCAGAAGCGAAATCGGCGCAGATCCCGACTGCTCGATTCCAGATAAATGATGCCCATACTCGTTTTGTCGATAAGCCCGAACAGACTGTCTGCTGCAGGACATCTCCTGTCGCTGCGATGAAACAGATAAAGGGTGCCCGAAGGCAAATTGGGATGTTCTGTGAAAGGGTTTCTTCTCTTCATTGCTGCACTTTTTTTGTACTATCCTAAAAAGTGCGCGAAACCGACTGACGTATTGATGAATCAACCGTGGCCTATACGGAACAGCATAATACAAAACAGTCAGGAATCGCGCATGCTTGATACGCGTTCCAAACTGCTTGTCTGCTGTTTTTAATAATTTGGCCTTTTTGATTCGACAAACAGCTGCAACTATAATCTTTTCTGATTATAGTCGCACAGGTATTTCCTCTACCAAATTTAGACATTTTTTTATTCTATCCCAAAATATTTTAACCTATTATTTTTTCTTAAGTGCGTTTGTTCAATCCACTTATTCGAATTGTGTACTAAAACGGATACTTACAGTGTAAACCAAAAAATCAAGAAAATTATTTAAAATATTAAATATAAAATTTGGTTTTTAAAAATATTATCTGTATGTTTATTCAAATCTCGTTTCTGAGATTGCTAATCAATAAAATCGAATCTGTATGTGATAAAAAAATTTTACACTATGCTATTGCATAGATGGTCTAAGCATCCCAGGGCGAAAGTAAAAGTCCTGCAAGAATGACGCAGGAGCCGAAAGCGAATAACCACAGTTTTCTGTGGATAGAATTTTAGAGTATTCATGTTTGAAAAAGAGAACTTAGATGAATATAAACCTGAATTCGACAAGTTAAACATCACAGATGAGGAGTGTATGTTAACCATCCTCAACTACCTTGATTCAATAGCAGAAATCAGCTACGAATCCTACTTAAAAAAAATTAAAAGTATAAACCATGATTAAAAAGAAAAAACTGAATGAAGATGAAATCATAAGAAAAAGAGTTGCCCAAAAAGAGCAAGTAGCCGTAATTTGGACACGGGTATCCTCTGCGGAGCAGTATAAAAACAACTGTTCAATAGATACACAGAGAAAAGCCTGTCAAAACTTTTGCGAACGAAACCATATCAAAATCAAAGGAGAGTTTGGAGCAAGGAATGAAAGTGCCAAAGTTGAAGGCAAACTCTTCTTGAACATGATAGCAGAGGTACTGCTTGACCCCGAAATCAACTGCATTGTAGTCTATGACTTTGACCGATTCAGCAGAAATTCTCCAGAAGGGATTGCCACAAAAGCCAAATTGAAAAAGAGTGGAATTTGCATAAAGTCTGTCAACCAACCCATCGACCAAGATAATTGCTTAGCAGACATGATAGAGGATATTCTCATCATCATTGCAAATATTGACAATGCCATGAGGCGCCACAAATGTGGAGAAGGAATGCGCGCCTGTATAGAACGAGGGGAGTGGTACAGCAGACCACCCATGGGGTACGACTCACACAAAGAAGGAAAAACGCATGTCATCACAGTCAATGAAACAGGCAAGCTGCTGAGAGAGGCTTTTCTATGGAAAGCCAATGAGAATTTGTCCAATATGGAAATAGTACGCCGACTGGAGGCACGAGGTTTAAAAATACACAAACAAAGATTAACTGAAATTTTCCGCAATGTATTTTATTGTGGAAAGATCCAACACCAACTTCTTGGAGACAGAATCATTGAAGGGAAGCAGGAGAAATTGGTATCGGAAGCCATATTCAACAAAGTACAGGAAAACCTGTCAGGAAACCATGACCGCTACGAACAGCGCCAAATTACCCCTGAATTTCCTCTTAAACGCCATGTGTTGTGCGCTGAACATGGAAAGCCGTTCACAGGATACACTGCCTCTAAAAACGGGAAAGGCTACTACAAATGCAATGTCAAAGGATGCAGAACCAATATTGCAGCAGAAATCCTTCACGAACAATACACTTCTCTGCTTTCACAATACTATCTCCCAAATGAGCTCAGGTCCATTTTAGAAAAGGTGATCCAGCGCAAGTTTCAACAAAAGCATGAGAAATCCTACACAGAGAAATTGAAATTGGAGCAACATCTCAAAAGCACAGAGACCAGGATCAAAAATCTGCGTAAGAAATTTGCCTTTGACGAGATTGACAAAGAGACTTTCCAAGTAGCATTAGCGGATTTGGAAGAGCAAAAAGAAACCTTGCAGAATGAGCTGAGCCGAACAGTTGAGGATTTATCGAACTTGGGAGTGTTCACCTCAACCGCTATTGCAATTTCCTGTAAATTAGGAGAATTATGGAAACAAATGGATTTTGAAGTCTGCCAAAAGATACAAAAACTAATCCATCCACAGGGAATTGTTTGGGATAAGGAAAAAGGCTGTTATCGAACCTTGGCAGAGAACAGCGTATTTGAGATTTTCCGCTCTATATCAGAAGATTACAAATGTCATTACAAAGAAAAAGCGGACAACTCATTCGAATTGTCCGCTTTGGTAGCGGGAGAAGGACTCGAACCTCCGACCTTCGGGTTATGAGCCCGACGAGCTGCCAACTGCTCCATCCCGCGATATATCTTCTGATCCTGCGACGACCCGCCGGCCCTCGCCCGATCCCTTTCTATCGCCTTTGCGTGTGCAAAGATAAGTCAAAAAAAAGTCTCCTGCAAATTATTTTTTCCGTCCGGTTCGTCGAAACGGACTGAACCGGCCATCAATCAGCGATTTAGACGTCGAAAATTATTTTAGCGAGGCGGCCACGATCTCCGAAAGATCGCGCACCTGGCTCCGCGTACCGCGTCCGATGGCCTTCTTGCAGAGCGGGCAGGCCGTGACGATCACCTCGGCCCCCGTCGCCTCAAGTTCGGCCGCCACCGAGCGGGCTATCTGCACCTGCTGGCCGTCCGAAATGGCCGTATTGGCCACCGACGAACCGCAGCACAGGGCATTCTCACGCGTCGAGGCGGGTTCCAACAACTCCCCGACCACCTCGATCACGGCGCGCGGTTCGTCGTAGATGCCGCTGCCGCGTCCCAATTCGCAGGGATCGTGGTACGTAAAGCGCGTCGAACCGTGTTCGAGGGTCAGACGCCCGGCACGGATCAGCCGCAGGATGTACTCCGAGTGGTGGAGCACCTCGATGCCCGGCAGGTCGTAATCCTCGCGGAAGACCTTCAGGCAGATCGGGCACGACGTGACAAGCGTCGTAATGCCGTGTTTGCGGAAGAGATCGGCGTTGTATTTCATCATCTTGCGGGCCGAATCGGTCTCGCCGGCCAGCTTCAGCGGGCGCCCGCAGCAGACGCCTCCCTCACGGTCGGCCCACCAGACCTCCTCGCCCGCCGCCTCGAAGATCGTCGACATGGCCGTCAGCGTACGCGGCGTGAGCAGCGTCATGCACCCCGCAAAGTAGCCCACCTTGCCCTCGCCCGACGAGCGGTCCTGCCCCTTGAAGTAGTCGTAACGGCGTTCGTCGGGGACGTTGTGCATCTTGTCGCGCGAATTCAGACGCAGCGTGTTGAGGTCGATGTCGACCGGGCACCGCTCGGCACAGCGGCCGCACATCAGGCAGTTGTCGGCCACCTGCAGCCGCAGATGGTTGTAGCGGCGGTCGCGCAGGAAGTAGACCGACTGCACGTCGTTGATCCCCAGCACGCTCTGCAGCTGGCAGGGGTCGATGCAAATGCCGCAGCGCGAGCAGGCCTCGACCTGAAAGTGGTCGTACGACGACTCCTTCTCCGAGGAGCGGATGCCGTAACGGCGCAGGAAGATGAGCGGGATCTCCGTGAAGATGTGCATGTAGCGCGAGAAGGGAAGCGCCACGAAGAAGAGTCCCAGGCACGAGGAGTAGAACCACCACGCCACGGACTCCATCGTCAGCAGCGGCATCGTCCCGATGTGGGCGGCCATCCAGCTGCCGATCGAGCCGGTGAGGAATCCCCCGCCGCCGTAGATGGCACACGTAGTGCTCTCGGCCACCAGACGCGCCGGGAAGATGAACCACAGCGCCGAGAGGGCTATGCGGTCGCCCAGGACGTGTTTCGTCGTGCGTTTCAGCCCCATGGCCCGCGAATAGAAGCGTTTGCCCCAGGCCAGCGCCACGCCCGAGAGGACGAAGAGCAGCAGCAGGTCCATCAGGAAGTCGAAGACCGGCTTGTGTTCGAGCCCCGTGGCGAAGTATTTGAAGAAGACGTGGCCCTGCAGCGGCACGTAGCGCAGACCGAGGTAGGCTACGGTCTCAATCCACCCCACGGCGATGAGCAGGAACCACCCGAAGGCCAGCGACATGTGCATGTAGCCCAGCAGCGGGTTGACGCGGAAGATGCGGCGGTGGAGCAGCGATTCGCTGATCACCTCGCCCACGGCTCCGAGGGTCTTCCGCGTGGGAAGGCCCCGCAGCAGACGCATCTTGTCGCGGCGCGGAAGCTCCCAAAGCCAGTGGCCCCACTTGCAGAACAGCGTGAGGAACATCACCGCGGCGCCGAGAATGAACGGCAGACAGAAGGGTGCGTAGAATGTCATCGTCAGAAATCTCCCAGTTTACGTTTGATCAGCATCACCACCCCGCGCGTATTGATTCCCCGCGGGCAGACCAGGCGGCACTTGCCGCACAGCATGCACTTGTTCATCTCCTCGTAGGCCCCCTGGTACTCGCCGCGGCGGACCAGCGTATGCACCCGCCGGAAGTTGAACGACGTGAGGTTGCCCGCCGTACAGATCGCCGTGCAGGCCCCGCAGCCGATGCAGGTCTGCAGTTCGGGCATCTCGCGCAGGATCTCGTCACTCTTGCGCAGGTTGTTGCGGTCGAGGTCGATCACCCGCGGCTTGGAGATCGTATATCCGAAATTGATTGCTGCCATCGCTCTATGCCTCCACGTATCGGGCCGCGGCATCGGCCGCAGCGGTTGCTTCGTTCAACGATTCGCCGATGGTCTTCGGCGCCGTCACGGTCCCGGCGTAGAAGATTCCCCCGACGTTGCTGGAGACGTTGCCCAGGAAGAGGTCGCGGGGTTTCATGAAACCGCTCGCGGCACGCTGCAGCCCGGCACCTTCGGCCAATGCGGCGTTGTCGTCGTTGGCCCGCATGCCGATGAGCAGCACCAGCAGGTCGACGCTCATGCGCAGCGGACGCCCCGTGAGCGTATCTTCGGCCTTGATCTGCACGCGCCCCTCGAGCGTGGGGCTCGCCTCCGAGATGCGCCCGCGCACGAAGTGGATGTTATAGGTCTGCTGCGCCTCGCGGTAAAGCTCCTCGTAACCGGGTCCGAACATGCGGATATCCATGTAGAAATTGAAGACGTCGGCCTCGGGGAAGAGGCGCTTCATCTCGATGGCCTGCTTGACGCCCGTCACGCAGCAGACCTTCGAGCAGTGCTGCTGGCAGACCTTCTCGTCGCGCGAGCCGACGCAGTGCAGGAAGGCGATGCGGCGCGGCGCCGTACCGTCGGCCCGGGCCACGCGGCCCTCGTTGAACATCCGCTCCAGATCGGCCGACGTCAGCACGTTGTCGTAGATGCCGTAGCCGTACTCCTCCTTGATCGAGGCGTCGAACAAGGTCGATCCCGAGGCCAGCACCACCGCCTCGCACGTCAGCCGTCGGCCGTCGGCGAGCGTCACGCTCTGCGGCGTGAAGTCCTTCACTTCGGTGGAGGTCATCACCTCGATGCCGTGCTCGTTGACCCGCCGCCGCAGGTCGGTCAACACCTCCTCGGCCGGGGTGAACGAGGGAAACAACACGTGCCAGCCCCTCAATTTGCCGCCCAGTTCGGGCTCCTTCTCGACGATCACGGGCTCCATGCCCTGTTCCACGAGGCGCAGGGCCGTCTGCATGCCCGCTACGCCGCCGCCTATGACGATGATGCGTTTCTTCATTACTCTCTGATGTCGTATATCGTATCCGTCGGGCAGCAGTTGACCACCGCCGACGCGGGTTTGCCGATGTATTTGCCGTTGCGGCCCAGGTATTTGGCCGCCGGGTCGTAGTCGATGCCCATCTTGTCGAGCAGCGGCTCGACGTCGACCTGATGCATCTGGATGCCCAGCGTCCAGGGGTCGTAGCCCAGCACCAGTCCGGCCATCTCCTCGTAGGTGAGCACCGGAATGCCGTGGCCGTTCTGGCCGTAGGTCGTCCCCTCCATCTCGGCGATGGCGTACTGCCACTTGTCGAGGAACATCGCGCAACCCGGGCAGTTGGCCACGATGAAGTCGGGTTTGTAGGGGGCCATGCTCTCGAGCTTCTTATGCGAATTGGCGATCGAGTAGCCGCGGTTGGCCTGTACGAGGTAGTTGCGGAAGCCGAAGCCGCAGCAGTGGCGCCGTTCGGGATAGTCGACCACCTCGCCGCCCCACGACTCGATCATGCCGGCCAGCACGTAGGGGAACTCCGAGCCGCCGATGCCCGATTTGGGGAAGATCTTGGCGTAGTGGCAGCCGATATGCTCGACCACGCGCAGCGGTTCGCCCGTAACGGCGTTGACCAGCCGGTGCTTGGCCCGGCGGGCGATCTCGTCGCGGAAGTGGAACATCACGTCCGACGTATGGGCCACATTGGCCGGTTTGCGGAATTCGCGCCCCGTGGCCTTGAAGAGGTTCTCGCGCGTCTTCTCCTCGGTCTCGGGAAACTCTTTCCACGTGGCCAGCACCTCGGTGTAGATGCCGAACGAAGTGATGCACGAGGTGACGAAATTCTCGTAGCCCGCCTCGTTCATCAGCGCGAACTGCCGCGCCACCACCGTCATGATCGTCTCCAGGGGCACGATGTCCGAATGGTAGCCGATGCCGGTGCACGACGAGTGTTTCGGATCGTCGAGCAGATCCTTGCCCAGATCGTTCGTCAAGATATCGATAAAGGCCTTCTCGCTGCCCGGGAAGAAGTTCTGCCGGATGCAGCTGCGGGCATAGTAGTAGTGGTCGTCGGCAATCTCCTTCTGATACTCCTGCCAACTTCTGCGTTTCATCATCTTTCTAATAGTGCTCGTTGCTGTTGGTGGTGAAGACGTCCATCATGTACTGCTGGTCGGCGCCCTCTTCGTAGCCCATTTCGCGGGCCTTGCGGTCGGAGTGTTTCTCGATCGTATCGAACATCTCGCTGCCGCCGCTGACATCGAAAATGCGGCGGATCTCATCGAGGGACTCCTCGTCGATGCGGCGCAGGGCTCCGGCGCCGTGACGCATGTAGGCGGGTGAGAACTGCCCGTAGACCTCCTTGTCGTGGTCGTAGATCCACTGCCAGACGGTTCCCTGTTCGGGGTGGAGTTCGGGTTTGACCAGCCGCGGCACGATGCAGTAGCCCGTGCGGAGGATATTCTCGCCGATGATGCGCTTCAGGGCCAGCTGCTGGCGGCCCTTCTCGCTCTCGACGAAGAAGCCCAGCTTCTGCGACAGCGTACGCAGCGCCTGAATGACGTAACCCGGCGTATTGCCCCGCGGACAGCGCGGACGGCACGACATGCACTCGCCGCAATACCAGATCGTGTCGCTCTTCAGCAGGGCCTCGATGGCGTCATCGTCACGCGACTGGACGATCGAGACGATCTGCCGCGGGTCGTAGTTGTAGAACTCGGCCGCCGGGCAGACTCCCGTGCAGACGCCGCAGTTCATGCAGGCGTTCAACCCCTCGCGCATGCGCACGTCCTCCATCAGCATGTCGAAATATTTTCCCATACCTTTTATACAAAAAAACCTTTGCACTGCAAAGGTAGGGATTCCGCATCGGTTGCGCGGTGGTATAAATGCGTAATTTTCCGCCTGGGGTCGCTTTGTGGTGACTTCGGGATGCAATGTGTGTGGGGGGGGGTGCGGCGAAGGCGATCCGGGACGGAAGAGGAACATGGCAGCGGGTCGCGGCGGAGCGGAGAACGGTCGCGGCAGGAAGAAGCGCGGCAGGGCGCCCGCCTCAACGGCGCTCCCAGCTTTCGAAGGCAAAGGGCCAGGGGTAATCCTTGCCGTGAGGGAAGGATTCGGAGGAGGTCAGACGCCATTCCGCCTCGTCCCACGCCGGGAAACACGTATCGCCCTCATAGTCGCGGAAGACCCGCGTCAGGTAGAAACGTCCGGCCCGGGGCAGCGCCTCGGCATAGATCTGCGCCCCGCCGATGATGAAGATCTCCTCGTCGGCGGCGAACAACGCCATCGCCTCTTCGAGCGAATGGACCACCCGACAGCCCGGGATTTCGATCGCCTGACGCGTGATGACGACGTTGGTGCGGTTGGGCAGCGGCCGGCCCAGCGACTCCCAGGTCTTGCGCCCCATCACGACGGGATGCCCCGTCGTCAGCGTCTTGAAGTGTTTCATATCCTCGGAGATGTGCCACAACAGGGCATTCCGGTCGCCGATGACGCCATTCTGCGCTACGGCCGCAATGATGCTGATCATTCCCAGTAACTTTTTTTATATCCGAAGGCCCGGCAGACCCGACGTCGCAGGCGCTTCCATTTCGAGGGTCGGGGGGGGGACTTGCGGGCCTCGTCCTGCGCCCGGCAGACCGACTCCTGCGCCCGGAAGCAGAACTCCGCATCGAATGCCGCCGAGTGTCGGTAGCAGGCCCACCAGCAGTCATAACGCGGACAAAACTCCTTCCAGGGCTTGGGCCCCGTATAATGGACGGTCCCCCGCCATTCGGCCTCGTCGATCTCGCGGCTGCAAGCCTTGATGTAGGCGGCCGGACCCGTATGGGCCCACCGGTAAAGGGTCAAGGTGTAGTTCCAGCGCATGGGCAGCAGTTCGATCCGCCCCCGGCAAACCACATTGATGATATCCTGGTCCTGATAGAGATACTGCCGGCCGGCATGCTCCAGAAAACGATCCACGATTCCCTCGCGGCGCATCGCTTCGAGATTCATCACCAGGAATCCGCCGTTGACATAGGTCGTGATATCGCAACCGATCGAACGCAGGTAGCTCTTCGTACGTTCGGAGCCCTCGTCCCGGAGGAAATCATTCACCTCCCGGACTCCGGCCACCAGTTCACCGCCGGCACACGCCTGCCCGTAGAGGTCGGCCAGATCCGAACGGAAGATCATATCCACATCGGCATAGATCATCCGGTCATGGTTCGGGAAGAGGTCGGGCATCAACAACCGGTAATAGGTCGCCACGGTAATGCCGCGGATCTCGTAGGCCTCGGCAAACGCCCCGCCGACATCCACAAACGCGAGCGAACAGTTCTCCGAGGTCTGTTCGGCCCGGCGCGCCTCGTTGCGCAACTCCTCGCCGAGCTTCTCTCCGTCGCACAGCACGAAGAGTTCGTAGAAGGTATCGGGCCGTGCGTGCTCGAGCAACGACGTCACGCAGACCGTAAAGGGGACAACCACATTCCGGTCGATACTGAAAACAACTGGGACTTTTCGCATGACAGTACGGATTGATCAGAACGACATCGGGGCCTTGATCGCCGGCCAGGGATCGTACCCCTCGAGCGAAAAGTCCTCGTAACGGAAATCGAAAATCGACCCGACGGCGGGATTCAACCGCATCGTCGGCAGCGGCCGCGGCTCGCGGCGGAGCTGTTCGGCCGCCTGCTCCAGGTGGTTCAGATAGAGGTGCGTGTCGCCCAGCGTATGGACGAACTCCCCGGGGCGCAGTCCGCACGTCCGGGCCATCATCATCGTCAGCAGCGCGTAGGAGGCGATGTTGAACGGCACGCCGAGGAACGTGTCGGCACTCCGCTGGTAGAGCTGGCACGAAAGCCGCCCTTCGGCCACATAGAACTGGAACAACACGTGGCACGGCGGCAGGGCCATCTGCTCGATCTCGGCCACGTTCCACGCCGAGACGACGATGCGCCGCGATTCGGGATTCGTGCGGATCAGCTCCTCGGCCCGGGCGATCTGGTCCACCACCCCGCCGTCGGGCCGCGGCCACGAACGCCACTGGTAACCGTAGACATGGTTCAGGTCGCCAAAACGGTAACCGTCGATGGGCGACTCCTCGCCCGCCGCCTCGAGAAAGGCCTCGCGTCCGAGCGGCAGCACGCCGTTCTTCACACAGAGTTCGTTATAGTAGCGGTAGGCGTCATTGTCCCAGATATGGACGCCGTTGCGCACCAGGTAGGCGATGTTGGTATCCCCCTGCAGAAACCACAGCAGCTCGTGGATCACCCCTTTCAGGAAGACCCGTTTGGTGGTCAGCAGCGGGAAGCCCGCCTCCAGGTCGAAGCGCATCTGGTGGCCGAAGACCCCCTTGGTGCCGGTTCCGGTGCGGTCGCCGCGCACGACCCCTTCCGTGAGGATCCGCTGCAGCAGATCGAGGTATTGTTTCATGATTCAAGCATTTTCAGGGTGAGCTGCCCCCCGTCGTCCAGCACCGCATAGGAGGGGTTCTTCTCCCACCCCCCGAGGTTCACCACATGGAGACTCCCCTCGCGGAACTCCCGCGCGAAGTGCATGTGGCCGAAGACGAAGTCATCGACACGGTGTGTGGCGGCGTATTGGCGGGCATAGTCGATCAGCGGTTCGGTGAGCCGGGCGTCGAAGCCCTGGCCGCGGCCCGTCAGCCGGGCCCGTTCGTCGGCCGCGTTGTGCTTCCGGCGCGACTTGCGGCTCCACCAGTGGCCGAACTTCAGCGCCAGGTCGGGGTGAAGACCCCACGAAAAGAGGTATTTGAGCGTCCGCGAACGGAACGTCCTGTTCAGCAGCTTCAGCATCGGCTGATCGTCGATGTTCATGTTGTCGCCGTGGGCCACGAAGATCCGCCGGCCGTGAAGCGTGAGCAGCTGCGGCGAGGTGAAGATCTCCACGCCACATTCGCACCGCAGATAGTCGCCCACCCACATGTCGTGGTTGCCCGTGAAGAAGACCACGCGGATGCCGCGGTCGGTCAGTTCGGCCAGTTTGCCGAGCGTGCGCACGAAACCCTTGGGCACCACCCGCCGGTATTCGAACCAGAAGTCGAAGATGTCGCCCACCAGAAAGATCGCCTCCGCATCCCGGGCCGCGCGGTCGAGCCACCCGACAAAACGACGTTCGAGCAGCAGGGCCTCCCGTCGGTCACCCGCCCCCAGATGGACATCGGAAGCGAAATAGATCATAATCCGGTCAGTTCATCCAGTTTCTTCTCCAGCTCCTTGCCGTAGATGTCGCGGGCGACGATCACGCCGTCCTTGTCGATCAGGAAGTTGGTCGGGAGTTTCTGCACGTTGTAGAGACCCAGCGATGCCGAGCCGCGGCCCCGCAGATCGCTCACCGAGACCCAGGGCAGCTGCTGCTCCTGAACGGCCGTGATCCACAGGGGTTTCGACGTGTCGATGGCCACCTGGTAGACCTCGAAGCCCACCGGGGCATCGGCATATTTGCGGTAGGTCTCCTTCAGTTCGGCATTGAGCTGATTGCTCGACCCGAGTTCGGCCGACCAGAAATCCAGCAGGATCACCTTGCCGGCCAGCGACGAAAGGCGGATCTTCTTGCCGTAGATGTCCATCAGCTCCAGATCGGGATAGGGCGACTCGCTGATGCGCGACGAGAGGCTCATGCGGGCATCCATGCGGGCGATCTCGGCCTGCAGCGACTGCAGGTAGGGCGATTCGGGATAGCTCTCCTCGAGGGCGTCGGCCACCGTGCGGTAGTAGACCACGTCGCTGTCGCCGTTGAAGAGGTAGGCATCACCCGGCAGCCGCTGGTAGAGGGCATAGACGGCGGCCAGCGAGGATTTGTTTTCGATGATGAAGCGCAGCTGTTCGCGGCGGATGCGGTAGTATTCGGCCGTATACTCGGCCGTGATCTCCTTGCGCTGCTCCTCCGTCAGGGAGGGTTCGGCAAAGCGTGCGGCGATGGCGTCCAGTTGCTGCGCCCCCTCGACGAAGGCCTGGTAGAACTGACGCAGCAGTTCCGATTCGACGGATCCTTCGACCGTATAGTTGCGCACGACGCTGCCCACCGACGAGACCGTCAGCCGATCACCGCCTGCCACCAGCAGCGGTATGCGTTCGCCGTTATAGATCAGGTTGTAGAGAACGGGGGTCCGTGCGACCTCCCTGAGACGGAATTCATAGCTGCCGTCCGCGGCCAGCGTCGTCGAATCGACGACCGAGGATGCGAGCGGAGTCATCTGTTCCAGATAGACCTCTCTGGCTTCGTTTCCGACGAAACGGCCCGAGATTTTCACTTTCGACGACTGACAGCCGCACAGCAGTGCCGCCGTCAGGAGCGTTCCTAAAAGCGTTTGACGATTCATGGATGAACTTTTACGCGTTTTGATGAAAGTAAAGATAGCACTTTTTTCGGAATTCCGCGCCGTTTATTTCGAAGAATTGCGGTGAGCCCCGTTATTTTTTGCGAAATTGCGGTGTTGCTGCTGGTTGCGGTTTTTGGGCCGCAGCTGCTGCGCGTGGGGCGGGCGGTGCTGCTGGGGACCCTTCTGGGGACGTACCGAAAAGGGCTGTTTGTAGTCGCTTCGGAGATTGTTCAGGGCCACTTCGTCGATCTCGATGTTCCCTCCGGACATGCGCTTGATGTCGCGAACGATCACCTCGTTGTTGGGATGCTCCTGATTGTATTCGTAACTCTTGGCGCGCATGTAGCGAGCCAGGTTGTCGACCGTCGAGGCCACCGCGCGCGGATCCTTCACCGTCGCGAGCGACCCGATCATCCGCTCGACATACTTGCCGTAGTGCTTGTAGGCGATGCGGCTCTGCGTGTAGGCCATGTGGCGGGGCGAGACGGTCAGCTCCTGACGCGTGGGCCGCGGATAGGGCGAATCGACATCCAGCTGAAAATCAGACATGATGAAGAGATGATCCCAGAGTTTGTGGGTAAAGTCGGCCGTATCGCGCAGCAGGGGGTTCAGATTGCCCATCACGGCAATGACGGCCCGGGCCTGACGGTTGCGTTCGTGCCGGTCCTCGATCTCCATGAGCGAGTCGATCATCTCCTGGATATGGCGCCCGTACTCGGGCAGGTACAACTTGCGTCGTGTGTAGTTATAGTTCTTTTTCATATTGTTGCATGCGGTTCGACATCGTGTTCCGAAACGTCCGCCGGAGAGTCCGCGCGGCCTGCGGCAATGAACCGAATCAAGAGGTTTTCATCCGAAACGCCGGGCTCCGGGTACGGCTTGCGAAATTGGTTTTACGCCGCAGAAAGCCCTACCTTTGCCTCTGAAGCCGTGCAAAACAGAGGCATGACCGGAGTTTGTCTTCGGCAAAAGTAGTAAAATTTCAGCAAAAACAAACTATGGCAAAAGTTTTAATTCTGGACCGTTCAAAAAGCGTGCGAAACGTCTTGCGTGAGCGGTTGGAATACGAAGGTTTTTCGGCCGAGGCGGCCGAGGACGAGGCCGAGGCGACGGCCCTGTGCGGGAAGATCCCCTTCGACGTGATCATCTCGGACGCCGCCTTCCGGATTCCCGATGCGGGCGTTCCGGTCATTGCCCTCTCGTCCGACCCCTCGATCGACACGGCCGTGAAGGCCGTACGCAACGGTGCGCAGGACTTTCTGACCAAACCCGTCGACATGAACCGTCTGCTGCAGTCCGTCCACCGGGCCGTCGACCACCCGGATCCCACCCCTTCCGCAGCGGCTGCCGCACCGCGCCGCAGCCGCCGGGCCCATCCCGCACAGGCCGAGGCGATCATCGGACTCTCGCCCGAGATCGAACACGTCCGCAAGCTGATCGAGAAGGTGGCGCCGTGCGAGGCGCGGGTGTTGATCACCGGCGAGAACGGTACGGGAAAGGAGCTCGTAGCCCGCTGGCTGCATGCGAAGAGTTCGCGCTCCGCGGCGCCGTTCGTCGAGGTGAACTGCGCGGCCATCCCCTCGGAGCTGATCGAGAGCGAGCTCTTCGGCCACGAACGCGGAGCCTTCACCTCGGCCATCAAACAGCGCAAAGGCAAATTCGAACAGGCCGACGGCGGCACGCTCTTCATGGACGAGATCGGTGACATGTCGCTCGCCGCACAGGCCAAGGTGCTGCGGGCACTGCAGGAGAGCCGCATCAGCCGCGTGGGCGGCGACAAGGAGATCGAGGTCGACGTGCGGGTGATCGCCGCCACGAACAAGGATCTGCGCGAGGAGATCCGCCGCAACAACTTCCGCGAGGACCTCTACCACCGTCTGGCGGTGATCGTCGTGCGGGTCCCGGCCCTCCGCGAGCACCCCGACGACATACCCGCGCTGGTCGACCACTTCATCCGCACGCTGGCCGAAGAGTACGGCAAACCGCCCAAAGAGATCGACGCGGAGGCGGTCGCGCTGCTGCGCGGAATGCCCTGGACGGGCAACATCCGCGAACTGCGCAACGTCGTCGAGCGGCTGTTGATCCTCTCCGGCGAGCGCATCACGGCCAACGACGTGCGTCTCTACTGTCAGTAGCGCTCCGCAGCCGGCTGCCGCCTTTCACCGCCTCCAACCGCCAGGCAACCATCCGCCGCATATCACAGCCACCACGGCCGCATGCCGCAGCCGCAACGACCTCAGCCGCAGCCGGCCGTCACCCATTCGCCGTGCCGCCCTTACAGCAGCGCCAGCAGTTCGTCGGGACGGTCGATGATCCGGCAGGCGCCGGTCGCCTCCAGCTCGGCACGGTCGCGGAAGCCCCACGTCACCCCCACCGACTGCAGGCCGGCCGCACGGGCCGTCTGCATGTCGACCCCCGAATCGCCGACATAGAGCACGTGTTCCTTCGCCACGCCGCTGCGGGCAAGGATCTCCTCGACGACGGCCGGATCGGGCTTCAGCGGCACGTCGGGACGCTGTCCGAAGACTGCCGTAAAGGCCACTTCGGGAAAGAAGCGCGCGATGAGTTTCGAGGTTCCCTCCTGGAACTTGTTCGAGGCCACGGCCAGCTGCACGCCGTGCTGCGCGAGTTCGGCCAGCAGCTCCGGAATGCCGGCATAGGGTTTCGTATGGCAGTCGATGTGGTCGACATAGTACTTCACGAAGTCGGCACGCGCCGCCGCCACGTTGTCGGGCGTACGCAGCTCCCCGGGCAGCGCCCGCTCCACAAGGCGCAGGATGCCGTTGCCGACAAAGTGGCAATACTCCTCGTAGGAGTGTTGCGGAAGCCCCCGCAGGGCCAGCATGGCGTTGCAGGCAACGGCCAGGTCGCCGATCGTATCGAGCAGCGTGCCGTCGAGGTCGAAGATGACTAATTGGGTATTCATTGCTGTTTTTTGATCTTCCAGCCGATGGCCGCCACCAGCAGCGACATCAGCGGCGAAACGATATTGAAAATGCAATAGGGCATGTAGACGAAGGTCGAGACGCCGAGCACCGTGGCCTGCGTCATGCCGCACGAGTTCCAGGGGATCAGCACCGAGCAGACCGTGGCCGAATCCTCCACCGAACGGCTCAGCAGCCGCGCTTCGAGCCCCCGTTCGGCATAGAGATCACGGAACAGGCGCCCCGAGAGGATGATCGAGATATACTGGTCGGCCGTGCAGAGGTTGAAGAAGATCCCGGCGCCGACGGTCGAGGCCACGGCCGAGAAGGTCCGCCGCACCCAGCGCAGGAAGATCTCCGTCAGCGAGCGCAGCATGCCGCTGCCGGTCATCACCCCGCCGAAGCACATCGCACAGATGATCAGCCACACGGTATTGAGCATGCCGGCCATGCCGCGCGTGGCGACCAGTTCGTCGAGCTGCGCCACGCCGGTCGGGATGGCCGTGTGTCCGTAGCAGGTCGTGAGCACGCCGCGGAAGGCCGTCATGGCGTCGAGCTCCGCCCCGCCGCCGACCTGCATCACCAGATGGGGCTGCGCCGCCAGCATCGCCACACAGGCGAAGACCACCGCACAGAAGAGCGTCACGATGGCCGGCAGCTTGCGCACAATCAGAATACCCGTGGCCAGGGGTACGAGCAGCAGCCACGGCGAGATGCGGAACGTCGCGGCCAGCGTTTCGGCATAGAATTCGGCATGGGTCGAGGTGCCGTGGGCGAGCGTCAGTCCGGCGACGGTGAAGGTCGCCAGCGCGATGAGCATCGACGGCACGGTCGTGTAGAGCATGTAGCGGATGTGGGTGAAGATGTTGACGCCGACGGTCGACGAGGCCAGCACCGTGGTATCGGACAACAGCGAGAGCTTGTCGCCAAAATAGGCGCCCGAGATGATGGTGCCGGCCACCCACCCTTCGGGGAAGCCCATCGCCCGGCCGATGCCCATCAGCGCCACACCGATGGTGGCGATCGTCGTCCACGAACTGCCGGTCATCAGCGACACGATGGCGCAGATGGCGCACGAGGCAACGAGGAAAAACGTCGGATGGAGGATCTTCAGACCATAGTAGATCAGCGTGGGGACCACCCCCGAGATCATCCACGTGCCGGCGATGGCGCCGATCAGCAGCAGGATCAGGATGGCCGAAGCCGAGGCGCGGATGTTTTCGATGATCGCCTCCTCGAGCACCGACCAGCGGCAGCGGTACAGCCCGATCGAGAGCATCACGCAGACCGACGTGGCCGAGAGCAGCGCAATCTGGCTGCCGCCGTCGATGGCCCCGCCCCCGAAGGCGCGGATCACCGCGTAGAGCAACAGGGTAAGCACCACCAGCGGAATGGCCGACACCCACGGCGAGGGGAGTTTGTCGATATTTTCCTTCATGGGATTCAACAAATTTTTTCGCGGGCAAAAGTACGAATTTTCATCGAAAAACAGCCACTTTGTGGCCTCCGCAACGAAACCGGAGGAAAAGTTTTGAACGGAGAGGTGTTTGGGAATTCATTTTTTCATTACCTTTATCCAACGAACGGCACCGTCGGGACCAAATCCGGCGACACCGTACGACAACACCCGATATGCTGCGAAACGTGATTCGATTCTATGTGGAGGGATTCCGGGAGATGACGCTCGGACGCACACTCTGGGCCATCATTCTCATCAAACTGTTCGTGCTCTTCGCCGTGCTGAAGCTCTTCTTCATGCCCGATCCGCTGGCGGGCCGGAGTTCGGAGGAGCGGTCTTCGCACCTGCTCGAGGAGCTCACCCCGACAGCCCCGACTACTGTCACCACGGCCCCGGCGATCACAACAGATCCGGCCCCGGCGATCACAACAGATCCGGCCCCGGCCGCCGCTGTTTCAGACCCGGCGCCATACGCCCCCGCCGCAGCCGCAACGGATCCGGGCCCAAAAACCGCCCGGTCAACCCCGGCGGCACAATCCTCCCCCGCTGCATGCGCAACAAACCTCAACAACCATTGATAACCTATGTTTAGCGATTACCTATCGACCGTCGACTGGTCACGGGCCCAATTCGCCATGACGGCCATCTACCACTGGCTGTTCGTCCCGCTGACTCTCGGTCTGGGGGTCCTCGTCGCCCTGATGGAGACCCTCTACGTGCGCACTGGAGACGAATTCTGGCGCCGCACCACCAAATTCTGGATGCGTCTGTTCGGCGTGAACTTCGCCATCGGCGTGGCCACGGGACTCATCCTCGAGTTCGAATTCGGAACCAACTGGTCCAACTACTCCCACTTCGTGGGCGACATCTTCGGCGCACCGCTGGCCATCGAGGGTATCTTCGCCTTCTTCCTCGAAGCGACGTTCGTGGCCGTGATGTTCTTCGGCTGGGAGAAGGTCTCCAAACGCTTCCACCTGACGGCCACCTGGCTCACGGCCATCGGCGCCAACCTCTCGGCCTGGTGGATCCTGGTGGCCAACGCCTGGATGCAGCACCCCGTGGGCTGCGACTTCAACCTCGACACCGTGCGCAACGAGATGACCTCGTTCGCCGAGGTGGCCCTCTCGCCCGTGGCCGTCAACAAATTCTTCCACACGGTCACCTCGTCGTTCACCCTGGCGGCGCTGTTTGTCGTCGGCGTGAGCGCCTGGTACCTGCTGCGCGGCCGCGAGAAGCGCATGGCCTCGAAGAGCATCGCCCTGGCCTCGGTCTTCGGACTGGTCTTCGCCCTGCTGACCGCCTACACGGGCGACCGATCGGGTGCCATCGCCGCCCGGACCCAGCCCATGAAGCTGGCTGCCATGGAGGCCCTCTACGACGGCGAGGAGGGGGCACCGCTCACGGTCATCGGCGTGCTGCGCCCCGAAGCCGAACGCCACTCGAACGACGACGCCTTCCACTTCAAGATCGACATTCCGAAACTGCTCTCCGTCATGAGCTTCCGCGATACGGAGGCCTACGTCCCGGGCATCAACGACCTGCTCGAGGGTGATGCCGAACGGGGCATCCTGCCGGCCGCTGAGAAGATGGCGCGCGGACGGGAGGTCATCGACACGCTGGCCCGCTACCGCGAGGCCCTCAACGCCGGCGATACGGCCACGATGGCCGCCGTGAGCCGCCTGTTCGACCGTTCGACCCTCGAGGGCGAGACCTTCCTGCGCGAAAAGTTCGCCTACTTCGGCTACGGATACATCGACCGCCCCGAACAGCTCGTCCCCAACGTGCCGCTGCTCTTCTACTCGTTCCGCGTGATGGTCGGCGCCGGATGCTTCTTCATCCTGCTGCTGGCCGTCGTCTGGTGGCTGAACCGCCGCGACCGTCTCGCCTCGAAGCGCTGGCTGCTGCGGGTGGCCGTCTGGACAATTCCGCTCGCCTACCTCGCCTCGCAGGCCGGATGGATCGTTGCCGAGGTGGGCCGCCAGCCCTGGGCCATTCAGGAGCTGATGCCCGTAAGCATCGCCGCCTCGAAGATCCCCAGCGGTTCGGTCACCACGACCTTCCTCCTCTTCCTGGTGCTCTTCACCGCCCTGCTCATCGCCGAGCTGAGCATCCTCTTCCGCCAAATCAAGATCGGACCGAAAAACAACTAAACCATGGATACGCTGTCTCTGCTTCAACACTACTGGTGGTTTCTGATCGCGCTCCTGGGCGCCCTGCTCGTCTTCCTGATGTTCGTCCAGGGCGGCCAGGCCCTCCTCTACCGCCTCGGGCGCTCGGAGGAGGAGCGCAACCTGATCGTCAACTCACTGGGCCGCAAGTGGGAACTGACCTTCACCACGCTGGTTACGTTCGGCGGCGCCTTCTTCGCCTCGTTCCCGCTCTTCTACTCGACGTCGTTCGGCGGCGCGGTCTACGTCTGGATGGCCATCCTGCTCTGCTTCGTGCTGCAGGCCGTTGCCTACGAATACCGCCGCAAACCCTCGAACGTCTTCGGCGAGCGCACCTTCGACGTCTTCCTGATGATCAACGGCATCCTCGGCCCGCTGCTGATCGGAACGGCCGTCGGGACGCTCTTCACCGGTGCGGAGTTTACGGTCGACCGGCTCAATCTGACCGAACAGGGCGGCGCTGCGGTCATCTCGCAGTGGAGTTCGCCCTGGCACGGACTGGAGGCCGTCGCCGACTGGCGCAACGTGCTGCTCGGTGTGAGCGTCACGCTGCTGACGCTGACCCTGGCGTGTCAGTACCTGATCAACGACGTTGACGACGAGACGCTCCGTCAGCGGGCCCGCAGCCTCATGCGCCGCACGGGGCCGGTCTTCGTTGTGCTGTTCGTCGTCTGGCTCGTCGCACTGCTCGTCTCGGACGGTGCCACGGCCGATGCCGCGGGCCGCATCTCGATGGAGCCCCACAAGTATCTCCACAACCTGCTCGAAATGCTCTGCGTGGCCGCCGTACTGCTCGTCGGCGTGGTGGCCGTGCTGTGGAGCATCCGCCTGGGGTGGAGCGGCCGCCGCAGCGCCATCTGGTTCGGCGGCGCGGGAACGGTGCTCACGGTGCTGGCCCTGCTGCTGACGGCCGGCTGGAATCAGACGGCCTACTATCCGTCGCTGAGCGATCTGCAGTCGTCGCTCACCATCGCCAACTCCTCGTCGAGCCTCTTCACGCTGCGCGTCATGGCGTGGGTGTCGCTCTTCATCCCCTTCGTCGTGGCCTACATCTGGTACGTATGGCGCGCCCTGAACCGGCGCCCGCTGACCCGCGACGAACTGCACGAGGGCGGGCATCAGTATTGATCCCGGCACTGGCAAACCCGACACCCGGGCATGGAAAAAGAGCGGAAGCTGCAGCTTCCGCTCTTTTTCCATTCGGATCGGTTATTCGGTCCGGCTGGCCATACGGGTCGGCCGGCTCCGATTACTTCGTCTCCTCGGCAGGACCGCCGCCGAAGGGATACTGGTGCTCGTGCACGTCGTCGAAACGCATCCCCTTCTCGTAGGTCTTCATGGCGCGGCGTGACATGCCCATCGACGAGAAACCGCCGTCGTGGTAGAGGTTCTGCATCGTCACCTTGCGCGTCAGATCGGAGAAGAGCGTCAGCACGTAGTCGGCACAATCCTCGGCCGTGGCGTTGCCCAGCGGCGACATGCTCTCGGCAAATGACATCAGATCGTTCAGCCCCAGCACGCCGCTGCCTGCGGTGGTCTGCGTCGGCGATTGCGAGACAGTGTTGATGCGCACGTGCTTCTCACGGCCGTAGATGTATCCGAAGCTGCGGGCAATGGACTCGAGCAGCGCCTTGGCATCGGCCATATCGTTGTAGCCGTACAACGTACGCTGAGCGGCGATGTAGGTCAGCGCCACAATCGAACCCCACTCGTTGATGGCGTCCTTCTTGCGGGCGACCTGAATGACCTTGTGGAACGAGATGGCCGAGATATCGAGCGTCTTGGAGAGATAGTCGTAGTCCAGATCGTCGTACGTACGCCCCTTGCGGACGTTGGGCGACATGCCGATCGAGTGGAGCATGAAGTCGAACTTGCCGCCGAAATGCTCCATGGTCTTGTCGATGAGGTTTTCGAGATCGGGGACGCTCGTGGCATCGGCCGGCACGACAATCGTATTGCATTTTTCAGCCAACTGGCTGATGGTTCCCATGCGGATCGAAACGGCAGTATTGGTGAGGACAATCTCGGCACCCTCTTCCACGGCACGTTCCGCCACTTTCCAGGCAATGGATTGCTCGTTCAGGGCTCCGAAGATAAGACCCTTCTTTCCTTTCAATAAGTTGTATGCCATTGTATTTTGGATTAAAAATTCGGGCAAATATAACAATTTTTTTTCATTCGCCACGAAACGGGGAATTTCGCGGCGTGCCGGGCCCGTTTTTCGACCTCGCACAAAACAAGGGTCACACCGACATGCATTCATGAACGAAGTGGCCATTCGGAAAACATCTGCCGCACGGGATTACCCGAACACGGCGGAGATCACTCCAGCCGTCCGGTTGCACGCAGATACTCCGTCCGGTAGATCTGGTACTGCGTCTCGGCCTCGATCCGGTTGCTGGCGGCCTGCTGCCACTGCGACTGGGCGTCGAGCAGGTCGGTCAGCGGAGCCATCTGCGCCGCGTAGCGGTTGCGCATCACGCGCAGATTCTCCTCGGCCTGGCGCAGCGCCAGTTCAGCGGTCTGAATCATCCGATAACCGTCCTCGACGTTGCGGATCGCCTGCTCGGCCTCGAGGGTCATCAAACGCGTGTTTTTCTGCAGTTCGAGCTGCGCATTCTGCAGTTCGAAACGGGCCTTGCGCACCTTTTTGCGCCCCTCGCCCCAGTGGAAGATCGGAACCTTCACGGCCAGCATCGCCAGACCCAGGCCGTCGCGGAACTCCTGCGTATAGGGAACGTAGTTTCCGCCTCCGGCATCGACCATGCTGTTGAGTTTGATGTTGCCATAATAGGTGTACCCCAGCGAAAGTCCCGCCGTGGGGAGCATCGCCGAACGGGCGTCGCGGATCTGCTGCTCGCCGATGGCCACCTGCTGCTCAAGCATCCGCAACTCGGGGCGCGTTTCGAGGGTTGCCGACAGTTCGCCCGGCGCCGACGCCCGGAAGAGGGTGTCGGTCGGTACGGGCCGCACGTCGCTTCCCACACCGATCACCCGGCACAACGACATGCGACACAGATCGGCCCCGTTGCAGGCCTTCTGCAACTGATAACGGATCTCACTGCGTTTGGACTCTACGCGCAGCCGGTCGTTCTCGATGGCCATACCCGCCTTGACGGCCGCCGCCGTCTGCGAGTAGAGCGTATCCATCTGTGCTGCATAACTCTCCAGCATGTGCACCTTCCCCTCGACGGCCACCAGCGTCCAATAGGCGTTGTCGGCCTCGACCAGCACCTCCATGCGGGTCATGCGCAGCTGCTCGCCGGCCGCCTCCTCGCCGATGCGGGCCATGCGGCGCGCCGCCGCAATCTTGCCGCCGGCGTAGATCGGCTGTGTGAGGGTCAGGCCGGCCATGTAGGTGCCGCGCATGCGCAACTCCATCCCCATCATGTCGATATCGGGGGCAACGTAGGCCCCCGTGGCCGATCCCTCGATCTTCGGAAGCGAAGCTGTCGAGGCAATCTGCCGGTCGAGACGCGCCTGCTCGAGGCGGTTGCCGGCCTGCTGCAGTTCCTCGCTGTGGGCCAGGGCCCGCGCGCGGCACTCGTCCAGCGTGAGCGGAAGCACCTGCTGGGCCCGAACGGCCGCCGCCGACAGCAGGAGAACGCCGATGGCCATATATAGCTTTTTGATCTTCATGATTTATGCGTTTTGAGGTTTGCGAATCCGGAACAGGGCCGCGTAGAAGAGCGGCAGCAGAATGAGCGTGATGATCGTACCAACGGTCAGACCGCCCATGATCGTCAGGGCCATCGACCCGTACATCGGATCGCCGACCAGCGGGATCATCCCGACGATCGTAGTCAGCGAGGCCATCAGCACGGGACGCACGCGCGAGACGGTCGCCTCGATAACGGCCGTATAGGGCGGCCTGTGCTCTTCGGTCTGCAGGCGGTTGATCTCGTCGACGAGCACGATGGCATTCTTGACCATCATGCCGATCAGCCCCATCATGCCGATGATGGCCATGAAGGTCAGCGGCTGGCCCGTCAGGAGCAGCGACGGAGTGATGCCGCAGAAGACGAACGGGAAGCACAGCAGAATGAGCAGCACCTTGCGCCAGCTGTTGAACAGCAGCAACAGGATAGCCAGAATCAGAAAGATCGTCAACGGCAGGTACTTCATCAGGTTGCCGATCGCTTCGCCCTGCAGTTCGCCCTCGCCGACCCAGCGCATCGTATAGCCGTCGGGCAGCGCGATGGCCTCGATTTCGGGACGGATCGAGGCGACGACCTTGGCCGGCGTCGCATCCCGGCTGTCGGGATTGGGATCGCACTCGGCCTCGATCACCCGCCGTCCGTTCATCCGCAACACCACATCCTCGTCCCAGTCGAGGCGGATGTCATGCACGGCATTTCCGAGCGGCATGGCGCGGAACATACGGTCCTGAAGCTCGCTCATCCCCTGACCGCCGGCCAGCGCTCCCTGCAGCTCCTCGCCCGTCAGCCGCAGGTTCATCATGCTCCAGACGGGGATCTCGTTGAGATTGCGGATGCGGCTGCCGTCGTTGTTGCGCACCTGGAGGTTCAACGTCACCATCCGCTCCTGGTCGTTCAGCACGCCGACCGGCATGCCGTCCGTGGCGGCCAGCAGGGCGTTGGCCACATCCCCGCGGCCGATCCCGGCCCGCAGGGCATCCTGCTGGTTGAACTCGGCCACCAGCGCCTTGCCTTTCGGCTTCCAGTTGTTCTCCACCGAATAGGCATCGACATAGGGACAGCGGCGCATGACGGCCTCGGCCTGTGCGCTCAGATCGCGCAGCACGACCGGATCGGGACCGGCAAACTCCACTTCGACGGTGTGCGACGTCGAGATCGAGAAGTTGTACTTGCGGATGCGGACGTAGGCCTCGGGAAACTCCTCGCGCAACTGTCGACGGATCGAGGGAATCACCTCAAGAACGGTTTTGTAATCGGGGCAGTCGACGATCAGCTCGCCGTAGCAGTCGCCGCCCGAGGTCATCGGGCGCACCAGGCAGTAGTGAGCCGGGGCGCTGCCCTGGCTGACGGCTACCCGCTCGACACCCGCATGGAGCAGCACGCTGTCGCTCATTTCGAGCAGACGGTCGCGCACCCGGCCGGCATCCGTGGCCGAGGGGAAGAAGCACTCGACGACGAACTGCTTGTAGTCGAAGTCGGAGAAGAAGAGGTTCTTGACACGCGTCATGCCGAAGAGGGAGAGGGCCAGCACGGCGAAGGCCACGACGATCGTCGCCCGCTTGTAGCCGATCAGGAAGGCGATCGAGCGGCGCACGAAGCGGTGGACCGGCGAGTTCATCACGACCGGCTTCTGCGCTCCGGGCTGCAGTTTCTCCCGGGCCGGGAGCCACGACTTGGCACAGATGGGCACCTGTACCAGTGCCAGCACCCAACTGGCCAGCAGGCTCACGCACAGCACCAGAAAGAGGTCGCCGGCATACTCACCCGCCGAATCGGGCGAGAGATAGATGCCCAGGAAGGTCGAGGCGGCGATGACGGTCGCGCCGAGCAGCGGCAGGGCCGTATTGCGACCGATGCGATAGAGGTATATCTTCGGGCTGAGGCCCCGTTTCCTGTCGATCAGGATGCCGTCCATGATCACCACGGCGTTGTCGACCAGCATGCCCATGGCCACAATGAAGGCCCCGAGCGAGATGCGCTGCAGCGTCGTGCCGCACGTCAGCAGGATCGGGAATGAGACGGCCACCGTCAGCACCAGTCCGAAGCCGATGATCAGTCCGCTGCGGAAGCCCATGGTGAAGATCAGCACCAGGATGACGATCACAACCGATTCGAGCAGGTTCCACATGAACGACGAGATGGCCTGTGAGACCTTGTCCGGCTGGAAGAAGATCTTCTCGGTATGAAATCCGGCCGGGAGCTGCTGCATCGCCTCCGCGAGCCGCGCATCGACCGCCCGGCCCACATCCGGCACGATAGCCGACGACTCCATGGCGATGCACAGAGCCAGCGCCGGACGCCCGTCCACAAAAAATCCGTTGCGCTGCGGTTCGGCATACCCCCGTTCGACGCGGGCCACGTCGCCGATACGCAGCTGGCGGCCGTCCATCGTGCGGATCTCCAGGTTGCGGATCTCCTCCACGTTGTCGACCGCCGAATCGACATAGAGCGCGATGCGTTCGTCACCGCTCCGGTACTGCCCGGCATCGACCGTCTTGCCGGCCTGCTGCAGCGCCGACATGATCTGTGTCGGGATCACACCGTTGCGGGCGATCTGCTCCTTCGAGAGGATGATGTTGATTACCTCGTCGCGGTTGCCCGCGATGTTGATCCGCTTGACCCCCTTCACGTCGAGCAGCTCGCGCCGCAGAAATTTGGCGTAGCGGTACATCTCCGGATAGTCGTACCCGTCGGCCGTCAGGGCGTAGAAGATGCCGTAGACATCCATCATGTCGTCGATCACCACCGGATCGTAGCACCCCTGCGGCAGACGCCGGGCCGCATCGCTCACCTTGCGGCGCAGGAGATCGAAGTGCTGCTCCAGATCGCGGTTCAGCACCGTCATCTGGAACTCGACGGTCAGCGTGGCCGAACCGTTGCGGCACTCGCTCGTCACCTTCTTGACATTGGGCAGCGCCCGCAGCTCATCCTCCATCAGCTGGGCCGCCTTCAGCTCCACCTCGTGGGCACTGGCTCCGGGATAGGGAATGACGACCATCGCCTGCTTGACCGCCACGGCCGGATCCTCCAGTTTGGGCATGTAGAGGAACGACAGTACCCCCGCAATGAGGATCGCCCCCATGAGCGACCAGAACAACACCGGCCGCCGCATGAAAAACTCCGTCAACTTCATCTTCATCACAACAGCCCTCCTACGTTGGTTCGACTCGGCGCGGCCACGACATGGACCTTCTCGCCCTCCTTCAGGGCCGAAACTCCGGCCCGCACGATCGTCTCACGGCCATCAAGCCCCTCACGGACGACGGCACGCCCTTCAGCATCCGTATTGTCGAGCACAACGGCCCGGCGCCGTACGGTCGAATCGGCCCCGAGAACCCACACACTGGGGGTCCCGCCCTCCAGAAAGACGGTTCCGAACGGAAGCGCAAAGCCCTGCCGGCGGGTCGTATCGCTCTCGGTGATCCGCACCTCGACGTTCATGCCGGCCGTCAGCTGCCGGTCGGGCTGCGCGGCAAAGGCGAGGGTCAGATGGTAGAGCTGATTGCCGTCGGCCTTGGGCGGAAGCCCCGAAAGCCGCAGCGGAATCGCGTCGGCAACCCCCGCCGCCCGGCAGGCAAAACCGGTGAAGCGGTCACGCCGGAGGTATTCGACGGCCGGAATGTCGACCTCAACCTCCATGCGTGAGACGTCGAGCAGTGTAAAAAGGGCTGTTCCGGCATCGACCATCTCTGCCGGCGAGAAGTTCACCGTCTGAACGTAGCCGTCGGTCGGGGCGTAGAGTTTCGTATAGTCAAGTTTGTTGCGGTTGGCCTGCAGCTGGATGCCCAACTGCCGCAGTCCGGCGCTGGCCTTCTCGAAATCGTTGACCGAGACGCTCCGCTGCTCGAAGAGCTGACGCGTACGCTCCACCTCATCGCGCATCTGGTCATACTGGATCTGCAGCGCCTCGACCGCCAGCCGGTAGTCGGCATCATCCAGTTCGGCCAGCAGCTGCCCACGGCGCACGTAGTCGCCCTCGACAACGTGAATCCGCGCAATCTGCCCGGCGGTCTTGAATCCCAGACTCACCTCGTGGGCCGCACGTACGATGCCCGAATAGGTACGCGTCATTTCGCCGCCCAATGCCACGGGATGCGTCACATACACACTCCGCACGAAGGGAGTCTCCTGTCGTCCGCCCGAACAGCCGCTCAACAGAATCGCTGCCAGAGCGATCCACCATCTGTCTGCTTTCTTCATCGTTCTTGCCTTTTTTGAAGTTTCATGACGACAAAGTTCCCGATTTTTCCGCGATGGGCTTTGTCTCATATTGTGGACCTGTTGTTCGAAAGGATAGCAAAACGTACTTTTAAAGGAGAAATGACCGCAATTTATTGTTTGAATCCGTATATTTACCGACGTAAAAGCAAATGACCATGGCTGAATTCCGGAACTTCAATGCGCTCAATCTGACGATAATCCCCTTCGACGAACACGACTGTATCTTCGAAGACCAGGTCTTTCTGGCCGGCGACCTCGACGACTCGGCTCCGAAGCGCGATCTGAACAACGATCCGACGATGCGCCCCTTTCTCACGTCACCATACCCTTTCAAGATTCAGTTCGCCATGATGCTCCTCTGCCTGGGTGGAAATATGCGTGTGAGGCTGAACCTCAACGAATACGAACTGCACCGCAACTCGTTGCAGATCATCACGCCGGGGGCCATCGGCCAATGCCTCGAGGTTTCGGACGACTGTCGGATTGCCTTCCTGGCCCTCTCGAACGATTACGTCATCCCGGAGGGAAACGCCGAAGGAGCGCTTATCGTGCGCAAGTTTCTGGCACGGCAGATACCGCTCGAACTCACCGACGCCCAAACGGCCGAGATCCTGGCCATCTGCCGTGTTCTGCGCGACAAACTCCGGCAGCCCGACTTCCGTTTCAAGCACGAGATTCTGAAAGGGTATCTGCAGGTGCTCTCCGGCGAGATCTGCCAGCTGATGGCACCTCTGGTCGAAGCACAGGAAGCCCGACAGAGTTCGCGCAAAAAGCTGATCTTCGACCGTTTCCTCGAGGAGCTGCGGCAGCACTACGCCACGCAGCGCAGCGTGCAGTTCTATGCCGACCGGCTGTGTCTGACCCCGAAATATCTCTCGCAGGTGGTTCATGCCGTCAGCGGGCGCCATGCCGGAGATTGGATCCGCGATTATGTGATTCTCGAGGCCAAAGCCCTATTGAAGAGCGGACAATATACGATCCAGCAAGTATCCGATATGCTGAATTTCGCCAACCAGTCCTTCTTCGGAGTCTACTTCAAAAAGGCCGTCGGCTGTTCGCCGACTGTCTACAAGGAGTCATAGAGTGACACGTCGTGCATCCGCGCGTAAGGATGCTTCCTGTAACGGTCACGGATTCTTTGCAACTGGCCCGGCAGCGGAAAATAATCCGACGACCCCGCAACCACCGATTTGTGAGAACCCCCATCGCGAGCGGCGATGGCGGGCAGAGGCCCCGGCCGGAATTTTTCTGAGCCAAAGCAGGCCGCATGACAGCCACACGAAAAAGAGCAGCAAGTGAGCAAAGAATTTTCATACGCTTTCCGTTTTATGCGAACGGGCGGGAAACCGCTTCCCGCCCGTTTGTAATTTCGCAATCCAATCGGACGGACTTATTTGGCTCGGGCCTTCCAGACGGCCAGTGTGCAGACCACCGAGAGGATGGCGGCCCCGATCCAGAACCACGTCACGACCGAGAAGTCGTATGCCGCTACATCGGCCACTCCCCCGCTCTTGCCCTGTTGAATCAGGATGCCGCTCAACAGATCCTGCACGGCGGCTCCCACGTAACTGGCGATTCCGACAACGCCGAGCGCCGCACCGGAGGCCTTTTTCGAGGCGATGTCGACGGCCATCAGTCCACCCAGGAAGCAGATCAACGCTCCGATGGCCAGGCCGAAGATCACCATGCTCGCGGCGTCGAGCCAGAAGCAGTCGCGCGGCCCGAGCAGGAAGAGACAAAGCCCGAGAATGTTCATCAATCCGAAGATCAACGCCGGGAGATTGCGCCGCCCGCCGAAGAAGCGGTCCGAAACCCACCCCGAGGCGATGGTTCCCACGATTCCGCAGACCGAGCTGATCGAGATCACCGAACTGGCTTCGAGATTCGTGTAGCCCTTGTCGGCCTCAAGAAAGAAGATACCCCAACTGTTCACCGCATAGCGCGAGATATACATGAAGGCACTGGCCAGCGCCAGCATCCAGATTGCCGGATTGCGCAAAACCTCCTTCTGATACTCGCCGACCGATTTGTCGTCGTCCGCTGCGGCCTCCTCCCGGGGTTGGTCCCCCTTGTAGACCGCCACGGGCGGCAGGCCGTTGCTTTGGGGCGTGTCGCGCATGAAGAGGACGACGATCAGGAATCCCAGAAGTCCCAATACACCGGCGCCGCGGAATCCCCACTGCCAGCCCAGCGAGGCGACGATCACGGCCGTCACGATGAAGGTGATCGCCTCGCCGATGTTGTGGCTCGAGGACCACAGCCCGTAGAAGGTTCCTCGTTCCTTGTTTCCGAACCAACGGGACAAGGCCACGACACACGGCGCCGCACCCATCGACTGCGCCCAGCCGTTCACGGCCCACAGCACGAGAAAGACCGCGAAGGAGGTCGTGAAACCCAACACGAGGTTGATCAGTGCCGTGACTAACAGTCCGGCCGCCAGGAAGCGGCGGATGTTGCTGCGGTCGGCCAGAAAGCCGTTCGTCAGCTTGCCGACGGCATAGGTGATGAACAACCCCGAGCCGATGATGCCCAGTTCCGTCTCGGAGAGGACCCCGGCATCGACGATCGGCTTCTTGATGACATTCAGGCTCAGCCGGCAGACGTAGTAGAGTCCGTACCCGAGCGTGGCGGAGAGGAAGACCGACCACCGCAACCGCGTATAGCGGCTGCGGATCGCCTCGGGGTCGGTCAAGGGTTCCGACGTCGGCGAGGGTGCAAAAAATCGCAGCAGATTCATGGCCTTCTCGGGATTATTCGTGCAACCCGCGCTGGCGGAGGTAGCTGAGCAGGTGTTCGGCGCGGTCGGTCTGGATGATCCGGGCCCCGAGCGTGTCGATCAGATAGCCGAATGCGGCATCGGGATCCTCGAGCGACAGATCGTCGTCATGACCGCCGCAAACAGTGTCCCACAACGTGTTGTACCAGATCAGCGCCTGTCCGCGCAGCGTGTCGCGCATCCGCAGCGGCATGGCCGTATCCTCAGCCTGCGCATAGAGCAGTTCGTAGGCTGCGGGCTTCAGGTCGGAGATATAATCCTGCATCAGTTCCGCGGCATTCTCGCTGTCAAGGTTCACAACCGGCATGTAGATCACCTCGTCGAGGTATTTCCCATACAGGGCAAGCACCTCATCGGCCGGTTTCGAGCCCTTCATGACGATCTGCCGCGTCGTTCCGGTCCGCTCCAGCACCGGCGCCACCAGGTCGAAATAGCGGTCGGCCTTGTCGAGATTCACCAGCACACGTCCCTTGGCGGCCAGCAACGCCTCTTCGAGTGTTGGAACCGTGTGTTTGGTCCGGATGCCGCAGCCGTTCTTGAGTTTCAGTGTACGGATCGAATCCAGCGTCCAGTCGGCAACGCGCCCCTTTCCGGTCGTCGTGCGGTTCAGCGTGGCGTCGTGCATGACAATCAGCACGCTGTCGCGCGTCAGTTGAAGATCCAGCTCCACCACATCGACACCCACGGCTATCGAGTGTTCGATGGCTGCGATGGAGTTTTCCGGAGCATAGCGCCAGTCGCCACGGTGCGCCACGACGAAAACCGCGGTCGTATCGCCCGCAAGAAGACGTGCCCGGAGCCCTTCGGCCCGGTTCTCCGGAGCAGCGCTCTGACGGGCCTCTCCGGAGCAGCCTGCCAGCACGACAAGTGCCAGCAGGCAGGCAAACACCCGCTTCATATCAGTTGAGTTTACCGTTTTTCCAAACCATTTTCTCACCCCAGAACGGCATGTGGGTCTCTTCGCAGTCAAGCTGCGCGGCTCGTGCAAGTCCCTGTTCAAGGGTCCAGCGCGAGGAGTCGGGATCCGTATGCGAAAGCTCCAGGATATGCGACAGCAGAACGTACTTCGGCGTGAAAAGTTTGCCGATGACGTTGTTCTCGGTCAGCTCGTTGGGGGCATAACGCGGGATATAAACGTCGATCTCCTCCGTCACGTTGAACTGATCGGCCGTGAAATTCGAGTCGCCGGAGTGCAGCAGCACGAAATGGCCGGTATCCTCGCCGCAGTCGATCTGAAAGACCGTCACGGGGACATTCGTCGAGCCGTTGTTGTGGTTCGTAATGAAGGTGTGGAGCACAAAGTTGCCAATCGTATAGTCGGCCGCCGTTGTCGAGGTATATGCGTATCCCGGTTCTTCGAGGTAGTTTGTCACGACAGGTTTCCCGGCTTCAAGCATCGCCTCGATCAGCGGCAGGCTCTTGTGGTCCTGATGAACGTGTGTCGAGGCATAAAAATCGAGGTACGGAGCCAGCTCGGCAGCCCGGCGGTGATAGATATCTACACCGAAGCAACCTGAAGGCGTCTGGATGACATAGCCCATGTTGTAGAGCATCCAGATATGGACCTCTCCTGCAGCCGGCTTCTCTTCGCGCAGACCGTTCAGCACCCGGTCGAAAGCTGCATTGTAGCACGCCAGAATATCTTCGTACTTGACGAGCGACGAGGCGAGCCAATCCGCGCCATTGAGAAAGCTCGAGAAGGTGGCTCCCGAACAGGCATCGGCGTAGCCCTGGATCGTCGCGAAGAGTTCGCGGCGGGTCGTGAGATCAGCATCGAGCGGCGAAGTCCGCCACAGCGTCTCCATCGTTTCAGGGGCCCGGCTGGGCTCCTGCTGCGGAACCGTCCAGTCGGGATCATCGTTCGAGCAGGCTGCAAATCCGGTCAACAGAGCTGCAGCACAAAGCATCTTGAAAGTATGTTTCATGGATTTTATCGGTTTATATTCATTTGTTGGAAATCATTATTCATGCGGTGGAAACTCTCCGCAACGGCTTGGGGCGTCGTGCGGCTGCCGTCACGACGAAACTTCTTCACCTCGTACATCAGCACACCGTCGTAGCCCGCCTTTTCGTGGAGATCCCGACGGAAAGCAGCCCAGTCGATTTGGCCCTCGTAAGGGAGCCAGTGGCACTCGTTCACAAAGTCGTAGTCGGAGATATGCACGGTCCGGATCCGACGGCCGGCCGCCTCGATGAAGTGCGGAATCGTCCCCTGCGTGTAGTGGTTCGTGTCGAAGCAGATCCCGACATCCGGCACCGCGTCAACGATACGCACCAGCTCCTCGGGCGTATTGCCCAGACAGGTGCGGGGCAGGTTCTCGATGCAGAGTTCCACGCCGCACTCGTCGGCAACTCTCTTCAACGTGCGAATCGACGCAATGGCATTTTCGAGCCGCTGTTCACGCAGGCTGTCGGCAATCGGCTCCGAGCTGGGGTGCAGCACCAGTCGCTGCGGCGCATAGAGTTCGCAACTCCAACGGATCATCTTCGCCTGAACCGCCACATTTTTCGCACGCAGCGAATCGTCGGGAACCGAGATGTCGAGCGTCCGCGAAAAGGGCAAATGCACCGACCAGACCCGCATGCCGGCACTGTCGAGGCGTTCCTTCATCTGCCGCATCCGCGGGAACTTTTCCTCATTGGGGACACCCCGGTAACATTGGTTAACGGCAACTTCAACCCACTGGATACCGTCGGTCAGGGCCTGGCGCAACTCCTCAACCGTGGGGATGGAGCCCCACAAGGCGGTGGAGGTCCCGACCTCGGAACGTTGAGCCGAGGCCGGAACTACCGCCGAAAGCTGAAGGGAGATGAAAAGGATCAAGCGTCTCATCACTTCAACGAATTGGTACCCTGGGTATTGCATCCACGCATCGGCCAGCCCTCCGTAGCAAGGCTGCAACCGATCTCATATGCAGCCACCGAGCCATTAAGGCCATAGTAGAGTCTGTTATCGGGGCCAATGCTGACGGGGCTCATCGTCTGGGCACCGATCGTCATCACCACGTTTCGGGCACCCGAAGCATCGAAGGAGAGCAGGTTGAACGGCGACGCATACTGTGAAATATAGGCCTTGCCATCGGCTCCAAGGGCAAATCCCGAATAGATGTAATTCTTGTCGGTCTGGTCGATCCATTTCTCGGAGCCGTTCCTGTCAACGGCATACAGATATCCGCTCTTCTCGCAGAAGCAGACCGTACCGTCACCATCAACCACCGGGTGGTAGCTGTCACCAGCCTGCGAAGCGAATTTCCACAGCGTCCGGCCCGTTGCCGTGTCAATGGCGGCACAACCTCCCTTGGACTTGAGCGTTGCGTAAAGAATCTGACCTCCGATGGCCAGCGAACCGCCTCGTTCAGTCACGGCATGAGCTTTGTCGCAGGTCCATTTGAGCGAACCACTCTCCGAATAGGCCCAAAGTCCCGTCGAGGTTCCGATATAGATTGTCCCGTCCCGGTCAACAACGACACCTCCAGCAACGCCACTCTGAGCAACAGACCACTTTTCAGCACCGGAAGAGGCATCCAAAGCAAACAGACGGCCGTCGTTGACCAGCGCATACACGATACCGTCCGAAGTAACGGCCGGGCAGGCCTGCACCTTGGCCCCGAGCGTCTTCTTCCACTTCAACGCTCCGGATGCCGAAACGGCATAGAACGAACCGTCGCTGTCCTCCGTTCCGAAATAGACCGTACCATCCGCACCAACAGCAGGTCCCGAGCCGTAAGTTGCGGCCGACGTCGCATATTCCCAACGAATCTGCCCCGTGATGGCATTGACGGCAAAGAGCTTCTTGTCGGTCTGCGAAAGCGTGTAGAGGGTTTGTCCGTCGGGAGCGAAGACAATGTTCGAGGACTTCTGATAACCCGTTCCGCTGACCGAACTCCAGGCATAGCCCTCAACCGTGATGCGAATCTCGGCCTGCCCGGTCGCTCCGCCTTTGTAGGTGACGGTCAGACGAACCGTATAGTTGCCCGGCTCGGGATAGCAATACGAAGCAATGGTCTCATCCGAGGTGTTTCCGTCGCCGAACTCCCAATGCACCGAAACAATCTCACCCTGCACAAAGTAGGCCGGATTGTATTCAAAGGTGCAGAGCTCGAAGCGCCGCAGCGTCGTCGAAGTAACCGTAATCGGGTCGATTTCACCCGGCGTAGCCGAGGCCTCGACCGATTCCGAATCGCCGTGGGCGTAGACGCACGTCAGCGTGAAGGTATAGGCCGTGCCGTTGGTCAGCCCTTCGATCAGTTTCGAGGTCTCCGACGAAGCAGCCTCCACGCTTTTCACCGGCTCGCCACCGGCCGACACATCGATCCGATACGAATATTCCAGCTGCGTATCGGGAGCCGTCCACGAAAGAAAGGCCCGCTTGTCTCCGGCCATGGCCTTGAAATTCGAGGCCGGCATGCGGGTCGACTTGGGGGTGCAGACGGCCGACACCTTCATGGCCAGCCCGCCGGCGTAACGCGACTGCACCGAAAAAGTATAGGCGCAATCGTTTACCAGCCCCTTGACGGTCAACCGACGGGTGTCGGGCGAAACGCTCTCGGCACCACCCGCCACCTCCGAGTCGTCGGCCGTCCAACTGACGTAATACTCCACGGGGGCGGGCTTCCCCTCCTGCGGGGTCCATTCAATCGTCGCCTCACCGTCGCCGGCCGTTGCCTTTACCGTCTCGACCTGGAAAAGCGAGAAGGAGGCCTCCGGCAAATTGTCATCGCTGCAGCCCGTACCCAGCGCGGCAACGGCTGCCAGCAATCCGAAAAGATATTTTTTCATGGTTGTTTTGCGGATTTGAGATTAATAACCGGGATTCTGCCACAGCAGCTGCGTGTTGTTGATCCGCTCCAGCTCGGTATTCGGAATCGGATAAAGCAGCTGATAACTCTGAATGGCATGTCCCTCCTTGGCCACGGCCTCGGCGGCATACCCCATGCGCACCAGATCGAACCACCGCTGCCCTTCGTAGGGGAACTCTTTTTGCCGCTCGAGGCAGACGGCGCGACGGAACGCATCCTGATCGGGCAGATCGGTGATATTCAGCGGATCGAGCCCGGCCCGGGTGTGGACGTCGTTGAGCGCCTTGAGCGCCGGCGAATCGGGGCTGCCGTCATATCCCACCTCGTTGAGCGCTTCGGCGTACATCAGCAGGGCGTCGGCATAGCGCAGCAGAATCTGGTCGTTGCCATACTGCGTGGTCGTGGCGTCGGGCGTATCGTAGAACTTGCGCATCAGACAGAGTTTCACCCCCTCGACCTGCACATATTCGAGCAGCGGCTTGCGGGCATCCTGCTCGTCGTAGAGCGCCTTCAGCACGGGACTCTGACCCGAGTTGTCCGTCAGGTTCGAGATCGAGAACCAGGCTCCGTGCCCCTCGCCGACCACCTCCTTGTTGAACCGTACGGCGAAGATCACCTCGTCGTTCATCTTGTTCGCAACGGAGAAGACATCGGCCACGTCATCGAGCAGCGTGTAGCGTCCGATGACATCCTCCAGCACGTCGGCTGCTTCCTGTGGGTGTCCGAACGTCAGATAGACCTTGGCCAGCAGCGTCCGGGCGGCACCGATCGTGGCGCGTCCCGTGTCGTCGGCTCCGTACGATGCCGGAAGCATCTCGTTGTCGACAATCTGTTTCAGATCACCGGCAATGAACTCATACATCTGCTCCTCCGAGCTGCGGCCGATCTTCAGTGCCTCACTGACCGAAACAACCGTACGGGTAGTGGGAACGCCGCCCCAAAGACGGTACATGTTGAAGTAGGTGTAGGCACGGATGAAGAGCGCCTCGGCCTTGTACTGCGCCTTGAGTGTCTCGTCAAAATCGGCTCCGTCGATGCGGTCCAGCACCATGTTGCAACGGTAAACGCCGTTGTTGAAGTTGGCCCAGGCATCCTCCAGAATACCGTTCGAGGGAGTCTCGCTGAACTGATCCAAATCGTAACGGTCCTGTGTGCCGGCCGTCGGAGCGTCCAGATAGAGGTTGTCGCTGCGGTACTCACAGAGTTCGGTATAGTAGCTTACCTGCCCCTGCAGCTTGGCATAACAGCCCTTGACCGCAATATCGAAATCATTCGCCGTCTTGAAGACATTGTCGACGGCCACCTCATAGTTGGGCGTGAGGTCGAAAAAGGCCTCTCCGCACGCCCCCAGACCAAGCAGAGCCGCCGCAGAAAACAGAATCTGTATCTTTTTCATCGTTCGTTCGTTTTAGAATGTGACATTCAGTCCGACCATGTAGGTCTTGGCCAAAGGATAGGTACCATAGTCCTCGCCGGGTGTCAGAGCACTGGTGCGGTTGCTTACCTCGGGGTTGTAGCCCGAATAATCGGTCCACGTCACGAGGTTCTGCGCCGAGACGTAGATGCGCAGCTTCTCGACATAGAACTTCCTGGTCCACTTCGCCGGAAGCGTGTAGCCCAGGGCGATGTTCTGCAGACGCAGGTAGCTGCCGTCCTCGACGTGCCAGGTCGACGTGCGGGTATTGTTGCCCGTCTGCTTGCGGTTGGCACGGTTCGTATTGCCGTCACCGATCTCCGTGGGGCTCTTCCAGCGGTTGAAGGCGACGGTCGTGCCGTTCGTGTTACCCTCCATATTGTCCAGGTAGCGACGGTTCAGGTTCAGAATCTCGTTGCCGTGAACGCCTTGGAACGCCACCGAAAAGTCGAGCCCCCGATAACCGAACGACCCGCCGAATCCGTAGGTGAAGTCCGGCATGTAGTTGCCGACGATCGTGCGGTCCTTCTCGAGGTCGATCTCCCCGTCACCGTCGACATCCACGAAGCGGAAGTCCCCCGGCTGCGCGGTCGAAACGTGCGGATAAGCCTTCAAATCCTCCTCGTTGCGGAAGATGCCGTCCTGAACGAGCAGGTAGTACGAACCGATCGGCTCGCCCACTTTCGTGATGTAGTAGGCGTGGTCGACGCTGCCCGACTGGATGATCGGCGTGTCGTTGGCACCGAGCGCCTTCACCTCGTTGGTATTCTTCGCCCAGTTGGCATTGAGCGAATAACTGATTCCGTTGGCATAGGAGTGCTGCGAGGTGGCCGAGAGTTCCCATCCGCGGTTGTTCACCTTGCCGATGTTCATCAGCGTCGTGCTGTAACCCGTCAGATGCGGAATCGGCACCTCGAGCAGCATGTCGGTCGTATTGGCATAGTAGTATTCGGCCGTCAGGTTGAAATAGCCGCCCAGGAGGCTCAGATCGGCACCGACGTTGAACATCGAGGTCTTCTCCCACGTCAGATCGGGATTCTCCACGTCCGAGGGTTTATAACCGCTTACGAGCGAGCCGCTGCCCGTACCGAGGATATAGTCGTCGCCGCTCATGGTAGCCAGATGGCGGTAGTTGCCGATCTGGAAGTTACCCGTCTGACCGTAGCTGGCGCGGATCTTCAGATCGCTGATCCACGACAGTGCCTCGGCATTCTGAAAGAAGGGCTCTCCCGAGATACGCCAGGCGGCCGACGCCGAGGGAAAGTAACCCCAGCGGTTGTTCTTGCCGAAGCGCGACGAACCGTCGGCACGGATGGCCGCCGAAAGCATGTACTTGCCCTTGTAGTTATACTGCACGCGGGCCAGATACGAAGCCAGCGACCACTGTTCGGTCTTCGAATCGCCATCGCTCACCGTTCCGCCGCCGATCGTCTGGTTCTGATCGTTGGGATAGTCTGTCGCCGTGACATTCAGCGTCTTGTAGGTCTCCTTCTGGGCCGACTGCACGAGGATAACGTTCAACGAGTGGTCGCCGAACGTGCGGTCGTAGGTCAGCTGGTTCTCGATGAGCCAGTTGAAGTAGAAGCCCGCCGAGGAGTAGCCCTCCGGATTGGACGGAGCATCGTAATAGGCCTTTCCGCGCAGGGGAAGTTCCGACGAGCGGTACTTGTTGTCGATCGCTCCGTAGAACGAACCGCCGAACGAGGTCTGGAACGAAAGCCCCTTGCAGATGTCATACCCGAGGAAGGCACGGCCGGTCATCGACATGCGGTCGATCACTTCGGACTGCAGCGTAGCCAGCGCCACGGGGTTCAGGATCTCGTTGTGCTGGTAGTCTGTACCAATACGCCAATAACCGTTACCCTGGAAGTTAAACGTACCATCCTCATTATAGATGGGCCAGATCGGGCACGATGTCAGCGCCGACTGCACGATGCCTCCGCTGTTGTAATCCCCCGAGGCATTTACCTTGTTCGACTTCGAATAGGAGGGCGAGAAATTCACGCCGTACTTGAAATTCTTGTACTTGCCGTCGAGGTTCATGCGGAAGGAGTAGCGCTCGAAGTCGGAGTTGATGATGACGCCCTCCTTGTAGTAATAGTTCCCCGAAATGAAATAGTTGACGTGCTTGCCTTTGCCCGAAATGGCAATGTTGTGGCTCGTGGTCGAGGCCGTGCGGAAGATGGCATCCTGCCAGTCGGTGTCGGTCAGGCCCGGTTCTCCGTTCAGATAGGGAACCAGCTCCACAGGGTAATTCATATACGATTCGGGGCGATCTCCGTTCGGAGCCGTGCCGCCAGGATACTGATCGAGATAGGCCGCATCGTGCGCCTCCTTCGAAACCTGGGCATACTGGTAGGCATTCATCAGGTCGATCTTTTTCGAAACCTGCTCGATGCCGTAGTAGCCGTCGTAGGTCACCTGGATGGTCTCCGATTTCCCCTTCTTGGTCGTGATGAGGATCACGCCGTTCGAACCGCGCGAACCGTAAATCGCGGCCGACGAGGCGTCCTTCAGCACCTCCATCGACTCGATGTCGTTCGTATTGAGGTTCGAGAGGCCGTTCTCCATCGGCACGCCGTCGACGATATACAACGGGTCGTTGCCGGCCGTGGCCGAGCTGATACCGCGCACGCGCACCATCACGTTGCCTTCGGGATCGCCGCCCGTCTGCATCACCTGCACACCGGGCATCTTGCCGGCCATCGACTGCCGGAAGTCGGTGATCGGACGGTTGGCGATATCCTCGGCCTTGATCGACGAGATGGCCGTCGAGACGTCGCGCTTCTTCACGGCACCGTAACCGATCACCACTACGTCGTCCAGCGTCGTGGCCTCCTCCCGGAGCTGGATATCGAACGACGTACGGCTGCCGACGGGAATCTCCTGCGTGTCGTAGCCGATGTACGATACGACCAGCACGTCGTCCGGCGTCACGTCCAGCGTAAAGCCGCCGTCGATACCCGTACTGGCACCTTTGGTCGTACCCTTCACCACAACTGTAGCACCGATAACCGGCTCGCCGGCTGCATCCTTCACCTGGCCCTTGACCGGCCGGGGCTGCTGCCGGGTGGCTTCGTTTTGCGGGTCGTTTTTGGCGACCAGATAGATTTTCTGATTGCGGATCTCATAGCCGATCCGGGTGCCGGCAAAGAGGCGGTCCAGCGCCGTTTCGAGCTTCGTGTCCGTCACGTCAAGCGACACGATCCGGTCGGGATCAACCGTCGGACGCGAGTGGTAGAACGCATAGCCGGTCTGCCGCGAAATCTCGTCCAGCACCTGCACCAGCTTTACCTGCCGGAGCCTGACAGTCACCTGCTGCGCCGAGACCGCGGTCACGGACGCCACCAGAAGAACTGCCGCCAATAGGAGTCTAAAAGGTTTCATCTCTGATTGATTGGTGATTAAAAATAGGAAGAATTGTTTACATCATATCATTCTTCGCCGCAAAGATGCACGGCGGCAATGACGGACGGGTGACATCGGCTTGAAGATCCGATGTGCCGCCTCTTCAAAAAGGAGCGAATGGTCAAATCATAGCGGTCGTAGTTTGGTCGGTTCATTCGTAGGACACACAACCCGACCGAAAAGTGTGAGTGCCGGGAATTTTTTTGCAAAAAAAAATCGCCGGACTACCTATTTTGCCACTCGTCAGGTGTCTTCGTTATGAAACGAATCCCTATCTTTGTATGACATTCAAGGATGAACATGGCTTCATGGATGGAAGATACGCAGGAGGATCTGGAGCTGCTCGGCCGTCTCCGGACTGGGGATCGCGCGGCATTCGAAGCCATCTACCGGCGTTATCACGCACGGCTCTATACGCTGGCATTGCGCTATCTGAAAAACCGCGCCGACGCCGACGATGCCCTGCAGCAGCTCTTCGTCAAGTTGTGGACCGCCCGCGAGGCACTCTTCATCACCCGCAATCTGCAGGGGTATCTGTACGGTATGCTGAAGCACCAGGTATTGAACCAGATCCGCAACAACGTCAGCGCCCTGCAGCACAACTACCGCATCGTGCAGAAACAGCCCCCGTACGACGATGAGCTCTACACCTGGGCCGAACGCAACTACCACAACGAACTGCTCGAACGGGCCATCGCAACACTGCCACCCCAACAGCGGGCCGTGGCCACGCTGCGACGCGAGGGATACTCCAATCAGGAGATTGCCGCCCGTCTGAACCTCTCGATCCACACGGTGAACACCCACTACCGCGAATGTCTGAAACGATTGAAGGAGCTCCTGGCCGGAGCCGCCAAACTGATGATTACCCTGTTAATTCTATTCCGATGAAACGACCCGATGAGATAACGCTGCGCCGTGTCCTGAACGAAAAGGCGACGCCCGACGAGGCGGCCGAAGTGGCCGCCTGGTTTGCCACCGACGAGGGGCAGAGTTGGCTCGCGGCGGAGTTCGACAACGACGCCCGACAGCTGGAGTCCGGCGCCATGGCTCCGCTGTCCGATATCCCCGGCGAGGAGCTGCTGCAACGCATCGAACGCATCCTCACCCGTGCCCGGCGGCGCCGGCTGCTCCTTCGCGTGGCGGCCATTCTGATTCCGTGCGCCCTGATTCTGGGGCTGTGGGCCAATCTGAACAGCCGACTGGGCGGGGCGCTCTTCTCGGCCAACGAACAGCAGACGGTCGCCGCAGCCGTCGGCGAGCGCAAGGAGGTGATCTTCCAGGACGGAACACGGATTTTCCTCAATGCCGGCTCGACGATCTCCTATCCCGAACGGTTCGGGCTCTCGGAACGCCGCGTGCAACTGGACGGCGAAGCCTACTTTGAGGTGGCACACAACCCCCAGCGTCCGTTTGTCGTCGAGACCTCGGACAATGCCTCCGTCCGGGTGCTGGGAACGGAGTTCGACGTCAAGGCCTATCGGTCGGACCCGACCATCTCGGTAGTGCTGATCCGGGGCAGCGTGGAGTTCGCCCGCGGGGTCTCGTCCTACCGGCTGGAGCCCTCCCAGCGGCTGGTCTACAACAAGCAGATGGGAACTAGCTCGATCGAGTCGCTGAGCAATGCCGACCAGACGATCCTCTGGAGCCGGAATACGATCTGCTTCCGCGACACGCCGATGCGGGAGGTCGTCCGGGAGCTGGAACGGTGGTACGACGTGCAGTTCGAAGTGGCCGATCCGGAGGTCTACGACTTTACCTTCAGCCTTCAGACCCCCAATCTTCCGCTGCGGGAGCTGCTCGACGAATTGGAGAATATTGCACCGATCCGCTGCTCAGTCAACCATAAAACAGTCGAAATTCATTCTGTGAAAATAGAATAGGTGTCTAATTGCGCGTACGACGTCTGCACCAACGAGTCTGTCGCTGCTGTTCCTCATAGGCCTGCGCATCTGTCCATTCCAGAACCGCGTCCAACGGATGGATGAACTGTCTCGGCCCATGTGACTCTCTTGAGGAAAATTGTGCTCGTTTAGAGGTATTCGGCGAGACGTTCATACTCATCGTTTCGGCATGGAACTGTTGTTCATGGGAATTGGCCAGCAGAAAGGGTTCGAAGCTGGCCATGCACCGTTCGTGGCTCATGCGGCCTGCGGTATCGAACGGATCAAGCATCCGATTCCAGAAGAGCACCTCGGCCTGTCCGCGGTTGACTTTCTCCTCGTTGTAGCGGACAGCACCGCCGGACGGTCTTGAGAAAAAACTCGAAGTCCTCGATAAACTGATTCGTGACCTCATCCAGATAGCAATCCTCTTTCTGATAGTTCTTTTGCAGGAACTCCTCGGTCAGCCGCAGCGTGGTTTCGTAGCGGACCCCGTTGCCGGAGCGAGACTGATGCCCGACAGCTCCCTGCACTTTTCGTTGTGGGCACGAAAGACCTCCATCAGCGTGTGACGGTCCGACTGCTCCTTGCCCAGATAGCGGTTCAGAATGACAGGTTCAAATCCTTTCCGCCGCGGCTTTTTTTGATCGAGGCGTCAGCGCGTTCTCCGTTGATTATCAGACGCATAAATACGGGAGCTTCACCTTTTTTGTTGGTCTTGTCCCGCCGAATGTAAAACAACAGGCTGAATGTTGTCCTTTCCATAAGTACACCGAACAGGCCACAGGTAACCCGCTTCTCGTTGCCTTTTCTGCATTTTCAACCAAAATAAAAATCCCCGTAAATTCATTATTTACAGGGACTTGCTTTTATTTTCGGTATTATCTCAGCGGAAAGTGAGGGATTCGAACCCCCGGAACCTTGCGGTTCAACGGTTTTCAAGACCGCCGCGATCGACCACTCCGCCAACTTTCCAGCGACAAAAGTAGCACCGATTTTCCATTCTGCCAAATCTAAGCGGCGAATTTCTCCGCCACAATCCGGTCATTGCTCAAAATTCCAACGAAGTTTTTCACTTTCTGCAAAAAATACCTATCTTTGTCAACAGGTTGGATTAATCTCTTCACGTCTCAGGCCATGAACAAAGCCCAGTTTGTCGAGGCTGTTGCCCTCGACGCAAACCTCACGAAGGTCGAGGCCCGAAAGGCAATCGACGCCATGATCCGTGTCACGGTGCAAGCGCTCCGCGAGGGAGAACGGCTGACGCTGACCGGTCTGGGAAGTTTCAGCATCCAGCAGAAGGCCGAACGTGTGGGCCGCAACCCCCGCACGGGTGCCGCCGTCAAAATCCCGGCACGCAAGGTTATCCGCTTCCGGCCGGCCGTGGAGATCGAATGACCCGCCCCCCTCAAGTGACACCTTTTAAGAGACATGCCGCAAATTTCACATCGGGCCGTCGAGATGCCGGCCTCCCCGATACGCAAACTCGTGCCGCTGGCCGACGCCGCCCGCGCCCGGGGTATCAAGATCTATCACCTGAACATCGGACAACCCGACCTGCCCACCCCGCAGATCGGTCTCGATGCCCTGAAGCACATCGACCGCCGAGTCCTCGAATACAGCCCCAGCGACGGCTACCGTTCGCTGCGCGAAAAACTGGTCACCTATTACGACCAGTACCAGATCAAACTCTCGCCCGACGAAATCATCGTCACAACGGGAGGCTCCGAAGCCGTTCTGTTCGCCTTCATGTCGTGCCTCAATCCGGGCGACGAGATCATCGTCCCCGAACCGGCCTACGCCAACTACATGGCCTTCGCCATTTCGGCCGGTGCGGTGATCCGCCCCGTCGTCTCGTCGATCGAGACCGGATTTGCGCTGCCGCCGATCGAGGAGTTCGAGAAGCTGATCAACTCACGCACGCGTGGCATCCTGATCTGCAACCCGAACAACCCCACGGGGTACCTCTATACACGCCGTGAGATGAACCGCATCCGTGACATCGTCAAAAAGTATGACCTGTTCCTCTTCTCGGACGAAGTCTACCGCGAATTCATCTATACGGGGTCGCCTTACATCTCGGCCTGCCACCTCGAGGGGATCGAACAGAACGTCGTGCTGATTGACTCGGTGTCGAAACGCTACTCGGAGTGCGGCATCCGCATCGGCGCGCTGATCACCAAAAACCGCGAACTGCGTAATGCGGTGATGAAGTTCTGCCAGGCGCGCCTCTCGCCACCGCTCATCGGACAGATCATTGCCGAGGCCTCGATCGACGCCCCGCGGTCGTACAGCACCGAGGTCTACGAGGAGTATATCGAACGGCGGAAGTGTCTGATCGACGGTCTGAACCGTATTCCGGGCGTCTATTCGCCCATCCCGATGGGGGCCTTCTATACGGTAGCCCGCCTTCCGGTGGACGACAGCGACAAGTTCTGCGCCTGGTGTCTCGAGCACTTCGATTACGAGGGCGAGACGGTGATGATGGCCCCGGCCTCGGGATTCTATTCCGATCCCGGATGCGGCCGCAACGAGGTCCGCATCGCCTACGTATTGAAAAAGGAGGATCTCGAGCGCGCGCTCTTCATCCTGAGCAAAGCCCTCGATGCCTACAACAGCCGGCAGCAGGAGCAGCAATAGAGCGTCCGGCAGAGGACTCCCCGACTGAACGGAGTGAAGGATCCGGCCTTAAACGGCAAACGGAGTCCGAATGGAATGAAAGGAATCGACCTCCCGAAAGAGGTCGATTTTTTTGGGGGGGGGAGAAAAAAAATAGCAACCGTCTCCCCCACGACCGCTCCGACACCCGTACACCCGCCCCGCCTCCCCAGCAACCAATCTGACCGGCCAATTCGTCCAAACTTCTACCATATAGTCCAATTTATCCGAATTTCCGACCACAAAGTTTGGCCCGCGCGGATAGATTTCCTACATTTGCCCCCGATTTTGCGTGTCGCGACGACACGCCGAGTATGAACCAAACCAAAACGTCATGAAGAAAATTCTCCTTGCTCTGGCCTGCATGGCCATCGTTGCGGGCGCCCGCGCCGAAGGTTACCAGGTCAACAACATGTCGGCCCGACAGACCGGTATGGGACACGTGGGTACGGCCATGAAACTGAACTCGGAATCCATCTACTTCAACCCCGCCGCCACGGCCTTCCAGAAGAGCCGTTTCAACATCTCGGCCGGATTCACGGGCATCCTCTCCGACGTCACCTACCGTTCGCTCCCGACAAAGGACAATAACTATCAGATCGGTCCGGCCGAAACGTCGGACAACAAACTCTCGACTCCGCTGCACGTCTACTTCAACTACAAACCCACCGACCGGCTGGCTGTCGGACTGGGATTCTACACTCCGGACGGTTCGTCGATGAAGTGGAACGGAAACTGGTCCGGTTCGCACCTCATCCAGGAGATCAACCTCGCGGCCTACACCGTACAACCCACCGTCTCCTACAAGATCTGCGACCGGCTGTCGATCGGCGTGGGTCTGATGATTACGTGGGGTAACTTCGATCTCTCGCGCTCGCTCCTTTCGAAAAACACCCGGCAGGGAATCATCTCCGGGATGCTCGACCCGCAGATCAACAACATGAATCTGATCATCAACAACCCGATGGCAACCGCCGAACAGATCCAACAGGCTCAGGCGGCTCTCCAGATGCTGCAGAACGGCAAGGGATACCTCGAGAGCACGATGGATCAGTCGATCGTGGCGGCCCGCCTCGAAGGCTCGGCCAACGTGGCCGTGGGCGTGAACGCCGGTATTCTGTGGGACATCACCGACCAGTGGTCCGTGGCCATGAGCTACCGCTCGCGCATGAACATGAAGGTCAACAGCGGACACGCCACCATGAACATCGATCCGACGGCCGCCGCCCTGATCCAGCAGCTCGGTCAGCTGAGCCCCGGCACGGAGCTGATTCCGGCCCTCGACAAGGGGACGTTCCGCACCGAACTGCCGCTGCCGACGACCGTGACGTGGGGCGTATCGTTCCGCCCGACCAAGCGCTGGGAACTGGCCGTCGATCTGCAGTGGGTCGGCTGGTCGGCCTACAAGGATCTGAACGTCTCGTTCAACGAGAAGGAGCTCGGGATCAAGGACATCTACTCCGTAAAGAACTACTCGAATACGCTGGCGTTCCGCTTCGGCGGTCAGTATCGGGCGACGGATTTCCTCACGGCCCGCATGGGTATGTACGTCGACGAGAGCCCCGTGAGCAGCGACTACCTCAATCCCGAAACCCCCTCGATGACCAAGGTGGCCTATACGGCGGGTCTGAGCCTGCAGCCGACGCGCTTCATGTCGGTCGATCTGGCCTACTGCTACGTCTCCTCGGCCGACCCCGAACGGACGGGCTCCTACCCCGTCTACGGCTACACGAGCGGTTCGCTCGAGGAGGTCTTCTCGGGCAATTACAAGCTTCACGCCCATGTATTCTCCGTGGGAGTGAGATTCAGTTTCTGAAAACGGAAAAAATTGCTACCTTTGTGGCGCATGCTCTCACCGGGTATGCGCCACATGGTTGAAGGCTCCATAGTTCAAGGGATAGAACGAGGGTTTCCTAAACCCTAAATTCGCGTTCGAGTCGCGGTGGAGCTACACGCCGGGAGCGGATCGAAAAGATTCGCTCTTTTTTTGGATTTTTGCGTATCTTTGCCCCATCCAGAAGCCAAAAAAATGGAATCGCTCAAAGAACTCTATAAGATCGGGAACGGCCCCTCGAGCAGCCACACGATGGGCCCCAAACGGGCTGCCGAACGTTTCGTGGACCGCTGCCGCGAGGTCGACGCCTATCGTGTCACCCTCTACGGATCGCTGGCCGCCACGGGCAAGGGCCACCTTACGGATGTCGCCATCTGCTCGGTGCTGAATCCCGTGGCCCCGACCGAAATCGTCTGGCGGCCCGACATCGTCCTGCCGTTCCACCCCAACGGAATGCTCTTCGAAGGGCTCCGTCAGGGGAAGGTCGTCGATTCGTGGACCATCTACAGCATCGGCGGCGGAGCGCTGGCCAACGAAACCTCCCGGCTCGAGGTCCCGAAGAGCGTCTACCCGCTGACCACCATCTCGGAGATCAAGGAGTGGTGCTACCGCGAGGGAAAAACCTACTGGGAGTATGTCGACGACTGCGAGGGCCCCGAGATCTGGGACTACCTCGACACGATCTGGACCTCGATGTGCGAAACGATCCGCCGCGGTCTGAACAACGACGGCGTGCTGCCCGGCGGACTGAAGGTGGCCCGCAAGGCCGCCACCTACTTCGTCAAATCGAAGAGCTACGCCGATTCACTCTCCTCGCGAGCCAAGATCTACGCCTATGCGCTGGCCACCTCCGAGGAGAACGCCTCGGGCGGTGTGGTGGTGACGGCTCCGACGTGCGGTTCGAGCGGCGTGGTGCCGGCCGTACTCTACCACCTGGCTACCTCGCGCGACTTCCTGCGCATCCGCATCCTGCGGGCCCTGGCCACCGCCGGTCTGTTCGGCAACGTCGCCAAGACCAATTCGTCGATCTCCGGGGCCGAGGTCGGTTGTCAGGGTGAAGTCGGTGTGGCCTGCGCCATGGCTGCCGCCGCGGCCTGCCAGCTCTTCGGCGGAACCCCCTCGCAGATCGAGTATGCCGCCGAGATGGGACTCGAACACCATCTGGGACTGACGTGCGATCCGGTCTGCGGACTGGTGCAGGTCCCCTGTATCGAGCGCAACGCCATCGCCGCAGCCCGGGCATTGGATGCCAATATCTACGCCACACTCTCGGACGGGGCCCATCTGGTCTCCTACGACAAGGTCGTGAAGGTGATGGCCGAAACGGGCCACGACCTGCCAAGCCTCTACCGCGAGACCTCCGAGGGCGGTCTGGCCCGCAACTACGACCGGAAATAGCCGTCTGCCGGCCCTGCCCTCCGGACCCGACCCGCCACTGCCCTCCACCGACAGCCCCGCCACCCCACACCAACCGGCCTCGGTTAGGCCCATCCTGCTCCAAGGATTCGAGCGCTCCGCCGACAGCCCCGCCGCCCGCATGAGTCACTCCCTGCCCCGGCAAAACCTGCCGTGCGGCAACCGCTCTTACCCGGCGGAACTCCAATCGGGCCGCCGGATCGTCCCGCAGCACCAACAGCCCGCGGCGGATCCGCGACAGCCTTCCGACACGCGGTCACCCCTCCGGCGGCTCCGATATCAATGCCTCACCCGGCAGACCGCATCTCCACCCATCCGCACATCCATCCTCCGTTCAACCTCCTCCCACTCCACCCGTCTTCCACACAACACCACACAAAAAAGCCTCCTCCCGATATCGGGAAGAGGCTTTTTTCTCGATTCGTCCGAACCGAACTCCCCAAGCGGCAGGTTCTTTTTTTTCCCCCCCCCGCCCGAGAGATCGCGGCTCGGAACCGGTTTGCTACTGAGCCTGCGACTGCTGCTTGAGCGTCTCCAGGTCGGCCTTGGCGCCGACAACCAGGTCGTCGTACTCGCGGAGACCCGTACCGCCGGGGATCAGGTGACCGCAGATGACGTTCTCCTTCAGATTCTCCAGCGGATCGACCTTGGCCTGGATGGCAGCCTCGTTGAGGACCTTCGTGGTCTCCTGGAACGATGCCGCGGAGATGAAGCTCGAGGTCTGCAGGGCCGCGCGGGTGATACCCTGCAGCACCTGAGTCGACGTGGCCGGTACGATGTCGCGCACCTGAACCGGACGCAGATCGCGGCGCTTGAGGCTCGAGTTCTCGTCACGCAGCTTGCGCAGCGAGACGATCTGACCCGGCTGCAGCGTCGTGGAGTCGCCGGCATCCGTCACAACCACCTTGTCGTAGAGTTCGTCGTTCACGTCCATGAACTCCCACTTGTCGACCACCTGGTCCTCGAAGAAGCGCGTATCGCCCGGATCCTCGATCTTGACCTTCGACATCATCTGACGGACGATCACCTCGAAGTGCTTGTCGTTGATCTTCACACCCTGCATGCGGTAGACCTCCTGCACCTCGTTGACGATGTACTCCTGTACCTTCGTCGGGCCGAGGATGTTGAGGATGTCGCTCGGCGTGATGGCGCCGTCCGACAGCGGGCTGCCCGCCTTGACGTAGTCGTTCTCCTGAACGATGATCTGACGCGACAGCGGTACCAGGTAACGTTTCACATCGCCCTGTTTCGAGGTGATGATGATCTCACGGTTGCCGCGCTTGATCTTGCCGAACGTAACCTCACCGTCGATCTCCGAAACGATGGCCGGATTCGACGGGTTGCGGGCCTCGAAGAGCTCCGTAACACGCGGCAGACCTCCGGTGATATCGCCTCCCGACTTGCCCACGGCACGCGGGATCTTGATCAGAATATCGCCCGCCTTGATCTTGGCGTTGTCCTTGATGACGATGTGGGCCGATACGGGCAGGTTGTACTGCTTGACCTCCTCGCCCTCCTTGTTCTGGATCTTGATGACCGGGTTCTTGGTCTTGTCCTTGGACTCGATGACCACCTTCTCCGAAAGGCCTGTCTGCTCGTCACGCTCGTCGCGGTAGGTGACACCCTCGATGATGTTCTCGTAGACGGCGCGACCCTCGTACTCCGAGATGATCACGGCGTTGTAGGGATCCCACTCGCAGATCAGATCGCCCTTCTTGACCTCGGCACCATCCTCCATGTAGAGCGTGGCACCGTAGGGCAGGTTGTGCGTATAGAGGACGATTTCGGTCTTCGGGTCGACGATGCGGAACTCCGACTGACGCGAGATGACGATGTTGATCGTCTCTCCGGCGGCGTTCTTGCCCTTGACCGTACGCAGCTCGTCGATCTCCAGACGACCCTCGTATTTCGAGATGACGTTGGTCTCGACGGCCGTACCGCCGGCCACACCACCGACGTGGAACGTACGCAGCGTCAGCTGGGTACCCGGCTCGCCGATCGACTGGGCGGCAATCACGCCGACCACCTCGCCCTTCTGGACCATGCGGGCCGTAGCCAGATTGCGGCCGTAGCACTTGGCGCAGACGCCGTGGCGCGATTCGCAGGTCAGCACCGAACGGATCTCCACCGACTCCAGCGGCGACTTCTCGATGGCCTCGGCAATCGGTTCGGTGATCTCCTCACCGGCCTTGCACAGCACCTCGCCCGTCAGCGGGTGGATCACGTCGTTCAGGGCCACACGTCCCAGAATGCGGTCGTAGAGCGTCTGCACGACGTCGTCGTTGCGCTTGATGGCCGTAGCCGTCAGACCGCGCAGCGTGCCGCAATCCTCCTCGTTGATGATCACGTCCTGGGCCACATCGACCAGACGACGCGTCAGATAACCGGCGTCGGCCGTCTTCAGGGCCGTATCGGCCAGACCCTTACGGGCACCGTGCGTCGAGATGAAGTACTCCAGCACCGAAAGACCCTCCTTGAAGTTCGAGAGAATCGGGTTCTCGATGACCTGCTGACCGCCCTCGACACCCGACTTCTGCGGCTTGGCCATCAGGCCTCGCATACCGCTCAGCTGACGGATCTGCTCCTTCGAACCACGGGCTCCCGAGTCGAGCATCATGTAGACCGGGTTGAAACCGTCGTCATCCTTGATCAGCGTATCGATCACCGCCTTCGTCAGCTTGGTGTTGATGTTCGTCCAGACGTCGATGATCTGGTTGTAACGCTCGTTGTTGGTGATCAGACCCATGTTGTAGTCCTCCATGATGGCGTCGGCGCGCTCGTAACCCTCCTGGACGAGCTTCTCCTTCTCCTCGGGGATGATCACGGCATCGAGGTTGAACGACAGACCGCCCTGGAAGGCCATCTTGTAACCCATGTTCTTGATGTCGTCGAGGAAGTTGGCCACCTTGTCGGCACCGGCCTTCTTCATCACCACGGCGATGATGTCACGCAGCGAACGCTTCGTGAGCACTTCGTTGATATATCCTACCTCCTTCGGCACGACCTGGTTGAAGAGGATGCGGCCGATGGTGGTCTCCTTCAGTACGCGGACCGGATTGCCCTGCTCGTCCAGATCGTCGACCAGACACTTCACGATGGCGTGCAGATCGGCGCGCTTTTCGTTGTAGGCGATGATCGCCTCCTCGGGGCCGTAGAAGACCTGGCCCTCACCCTTGACACCCTTGCGGGGCTTGGTGATGTAGTACAGACCGAGGACCATATCCTGCGACGGCACCGTAATAGGAGCACCGTTGGCGGGGTTCAGGACGTTGTGCGAACCGAGCATCAGCAGCTGGGCCTCCAGGATGGCGGCGTTGCCCAGCGGCAGGTGGACGGCCATCTGGTCACCGTCGAAGTCGGCGTTGAAGGCCGTACATGCCAGCGGGTGCAGCTGCATGGCCTTGCCCTCGATCAGTTTGGGCTGGAAGGCCTGGATACCCAGACGGTGCAGCGTCGGGGCGCGGTTCATCAGCACCGGGTGGCCCTTGATGACATTCTCCAGAATGCCCCAGATCACCGGATCCTTGCGGTCGATGATCTTCTTGGCCGACTTCACCGTCTTGACGATTCCGCGCTCGATCAGCTTGCGGATCACGAACGGCTTGTAGAGCTCGGCGGCCATATCCTTCGGAATACCCATCTCGTGCATCTTCAGCTCGGGGCCGACGACGATCACCGAACGGGCCGAGTAGTCGACACGCTTACCGAGAAGGTTCTGACGGAAGCGGCCCTGCTTGCCCTTGAGCGAGTCCGAAAGCGACTTGAGCGGACGGTTCGACTCGTTCTTCACGGCGTTGGACTTGCGCGAGTTGTCGAACAGCGAGTCGACGGCCTCCTGCAGCATGCGCTTCTCGTTGCGCAGAATCACCTCCGGGGCCTTGATCTCGATCAGACGCTTCAGACGGTTGTTGCGGATGATGACACGACGGTAGAGGTCGTTCAAATCCGACGTGGCGAAACGTCCGCCATCCAGCGGCACCAGCGGGCGCAGCTCGGGCGGGATCACCGGAATGACGCTCAACACCATCCATTCGGGCTTGTTCTTGCCCTTCGAGGCGCGGAACGACTCGATGACGTTCAGGCACTTCAACGCCTCGGACTTACGCTGCTGCGAGGTCTCGGTCGAGGCCTTGTGACGCAGGGCGTACGACATCGAGTCGAGGTCGACCTGCTTCAGAAGCGTATAGATGGCCTCGGCACCCATCTGGGCGACGAACTTGTTGGGGTCCGAATCGTCCAGCGACTGGTTGCCCTTCGGCAGGGCGGCCAGCACGTCGAGATACTCCTTCTCCGAAAGGGTGGCCAGACGCTCGATGCCCTGCTCCGAAGCGGCTCCCGGGTTGATCACCACGTAACGCTCGTAGTAGATGATCGCCTCGAGCTTCTTCGACGGGATGCCCAGCAGATAACCGATCTTCGACGGCAGCGAGCGGAAATACCAGATGTGAACCACCGGCACCACGAGCGAGATGTGACCCATGCGCTCGCGACGTACCTTCTTCTCGGTGACCTCGACGCCGCAGCGGTCGCAGACGATACCCTTGTAACGGATGCGCTTGTACTTACCGCAGTGGCACTCGTAATCCTTCACCGGGCCGAAGATCCGTTCGCAGAACAGACCGTCGCGCTCGGGCTTGTAGGTCCGGTAGTTAATGGTTTCGGGCTTCAGCACCTCGCCGCTCGACTGGGCCAGGATCTCCTCCGGGGAGGCCAGACCGATCGAGATGCGGCTGTAACCATTATTCGGTTTATTGTCTTTGATATTTGGCATATCTGTTTTCGTTTATCTTATCCTCTTAAACAAACCTTACTCGAGTTTCACCGAGAGAGCCAGACCGCGCAGCTCGTGCAGCAGGACGTTCATGGCCTCCGGAATACCGGGTTTGGGCAGATTCTCGCCCTTGACGATGGCCTCGTAAGCCTTGGCGCGGCCCGTGACGTCGTCGGACTTGATGGTCAGGATCTCCTGCAGGATGTTGGCGGCGCCGAATCCCTCGAGCGCCCAGACCTCCATCTCTCCGAAACGCTGGCCGCCGAACTGTGCCTTACCGCCCAGCGGCTGCTGCGTGATGAGCGAGTAGGGACCGATCGAACGGGCGTGCATCTTGTCGTCGATCATGTGGCCCAGTTTGAGCATGTAGGTCACGCCCACCGTAGCCGGCTGGTCGAAGCGCTCGCCCGTGCCGCCGTCGTAGAGGTACGTACGGCCGCTGTGGGGCAGACCGGCCTGCGCCGTGTAGTCGTTGATCTGCTCAAGCGAGGCGCCGTCGAAGATCGGCGTAGCGAACTTCACGCCCAGCTCGCGGCCGGCCCAGCCGAGCACGGCCTCGTAGATCTGACCCAGGTTCATTCGCGAAGGCACGCCCAGCGGGTTCAGACAGATGTCGACGATCGTTCCGTCCTCGAGGAACGGCATGTCCTCGTCGCGCACGATCTTGGCCACGATACCCTTGTTACCGTGACGTCCGGCCATCTTGTCACCCACCTTCAGCTTACGCTTCTTGGCGATGTAGACCTTGGCCATCTGGATGACGCCCGTCTGGGGCAGTTCGTCGCCGTTGGTGAAGTTGTACTTCTCACGCTTGATGGCGGCATCGGCCTTCTTCCACTCGATCGTATAGTTGTTGACCGTGGCCTCGATCAGCGAATCGACATGCGCATCGCCGGTCCAGTTGCACGATCCGAGGTTCAGATAACCCATCTCCACACCGGTCTTCTCGTCCGAGGACTTGCGGGCGATCTCCTCGAACATCTTCTGCGAGAATTTCGTGCCGGCCGGGTAGAGCTCCACGCCGTAATAGTCGGTAATGCCCGTGGTGGTCTTGCCCTGGAGCAGCGTCCACAACTTGCCGACCAGACGCTTGGTCAGTTCCGAAACTTCGGCTGCGAACTTCTCGTCGAGTTTATCCAGCTGGGCCTTTTCGGCGCTCTTGCTCTTCTTGCCGTCCTTGTTGGCGCGGCTGTAGAGCTTCGTGTCGATCACCACGCCGTGCAGCGAGGGCTGGGCCTTGAGCGAAGCATCCTTCACATCGCCGGCCTTGTCGCCGAAGATCGCACGCAGCAGCTTCTCCTCGGGCGAAGGATCGCTCTCGCCCTTCGGGGTGATCTTGCCGATGAGGATGTCTCCCGGGTGGATGTTGGCGCCCACGCGGACGATACCGTTGGCATCCAGGTCCTTCGTGGCATCCTCCGAGACGTTCGGGATGTCCGACGTCAGCTCCTCGACACCGCGCTTCGTATCGCGCACCTCCATGATATACTCGTCGACGTGTACCGACGTGAAGATATCCTCACGCTGGATACGCTCCGAGATCACGATGGCATCCTCGAAGTTGTAACCCTTCCAGGGCATGTAGGCCACCTTCAGGTTGCGGCCCAGGGCCAGTTCGCCGTTCTGCGTCGAGTAACCTTCGGTGATGATCTGACCCTTGGTCACATGGTCGCCCGTCAGCACCGTAGGCTTGAGCGTCACCGAGGTATTCTGGTTCGTACGGCGGTAGCGCGGCAGTTCGTAGGTCGTGATCTCCGGCGCGAACGACACGAGGATCTCGTCCTCCGTACGCTCGTAGCGGATCTGGATCTTCGTCGCATCGGCGAAGACCACCTCGCCGTCGCCTTCGGCAACGATCTGGATGCGGCTGTCCGGAATCATGTCCTTCTCGATACCCGTGCCGACGATCGGGGCTTCGCACGTCACCAGGGGCACGGCCTGGCGCATCATGTTCGATCCCATCAGGGCACGGTTGGCGTCGTCGTGCTCCAGGAAGGGGATCAGGCTGGCGGCGATCGAGGCGATCTGGTTCGGGGCCACGTCCATGAGGTTGATCTCGTTGGCCGTCACTACCGGGAAGTCGGCACCCTCACGCGCCTTCACGCGGTCGGGCTGCAGGAACGAACCGTCGTCACCGAGCGGCACGTTCGACTGGGCCACGATCTTGCCCTCCTCCTCCTCGGCCGAATAGTAGCGGATGTGGGAGTTGTCCAGATCGACCTTTCCGTTCTCGACCGTGCGGTAGGGCGTCTCGATGAAGCCCATGGGCGAGATGCGCGCATAAACGCACAGCGACGAGATCAGACCGATGTTCGGGCCTTCCGGCGACTCGATCGGGCAGAGACGTCCGTAGTGGGTGTAGTGCACGTCGCGGACCTCGAAACCGGCGCGGTCACGCGACAGACCGCCGGGACCCAGGGCCGACAGACGGCGCTTGTGGGTGATTTCGGCCAGCGGGTTGATCTGGTCCATGAACTGCGAGAGCTGCGAGGTGCCGAAGAAGGAGTTGATCACCGACGAGAGGGTCTTGGCGTTGATCAGGTCCACCGGCGTGAAGACCTCGTTGTCGCGCACGTTCATCCGTTCGCGGATCGTCCGTGCCATGCGCACGAAGCCCACCGAGAACTGGTTCGAGAGCTGCTCGCCGACCGTACGCACGCGACGGTTCGACAGGTGGTCGATATCGTCGACGTCGGCCTTCGAGTTGATCAGCTGGATCAGGTATTTGATGATGGCGATGATGTCCTCGCGCGTCAACGTACGGATCGCCGGGTCGATGTCCAGACCCAGCTTCTTGTTGATGCGGTAGCGGCCCACGTCGCCCAGGTCGTAGCGCTTGTCCGAGAAGAAGAGCTTCTCGATCACGTCGCGGGCCGTGGCCTCATCGGGCGGCTCCGAGGCGCGCAACTGCCTGTATATGTAAACCACAGCCTCCTTTTCGGAGTTGCAAGGGTCTTTCTGAAGGGTGTTGTAGATGATCGAGAAGTCGATGCCCGACTGGTTCTCCTTGTGCAGCAGAATGGTCTTGGCGCCGCTTTCGATGATCTTGTCGATGTCCTCCTCCTGGAGCACCGTCTCGCGGTCGACGATCACGTTGTTACGCTCGATCGAGACCACCTCGCCGGTATCCTCGTCGACGAAGTCCTCGACCCAGGTCGAGAGCACGCGTGCAGCCAGCTTGCGGCCTACGGCCTTCTTCAGGTTGGCCTTCGTGACCTTCACTTCGTCGGCCAGGTCGAAGATCTCGAGGATCTGCTGGTCGGCCTCATAGCCGATGGCGCGCAGCAGCGTCGTGACGGGCAGCTTCTTCTTGCGGTCGATGTAGGCGTACATCACGTTGTTGATGTCCGTGGCGAACTCGATCCACGAACCCTTGAACGGAATGATACGCGCCGAATAGAGCTTCGTACCGTTGGTGTGCATGCTCTGCCCGAAGAAGACACCGGGCGAACGGTGCAGCTGCGAGACAATGACGCGCTCGGCACCGTTGATGACGAACGTACCGCGCTCGGTCATGTAGGGGATCGTACCGAAATAGACGTCCTGGACTACGACGCCGAAATCCTCGTGCTCATCGTCCGTGCAGTAGAGTTTCAGTTTTGCCTTGAGGGGCACGCTGTATGTGAGTCCGCGCTCGAGACACTCCTCGATCGAGTAGCGGGGCGGGTCGATATAGTAGTCGATAAACTCCAGAACGAAGTTGTTCCGGGTATCCGTAATGGGGAAATTTTCCTGAAAGACCTTGTAGAGTCCCTCGTTCTTACGGTTTTCGGCCGTGGTGTCCATCTGGAAAAAGTCCCGGAATGATTTAAGCTGAACCTCCAGCAGATCCGGATACGGAACCCGGTTCTTGACCGTGGAAAAGCTAATTCTCTGTTGTGTTTTTGCTGCGGACATCGTAAAATCCAAATTAGTTGACTTGTAATGGGTTACGCTCCCCAAAATGTGCGGGTATTATCCCGGCAATGCTCCCGACGAAGGGCAATCCGCGCCCCGGGAGCATTCATCCGCCAAAGACTGGACACAGCTCCTACTCGGCACTTCCAGTCTTTAGACCAAGAAAAGGCATAGAGCCTACACAGTGGTAAGCCCTATACCTGTTCGTGTGTTATGCGGCTTAAGCAGCAATGCTACTTGAGCTCAACTTCAGCACCTGCCTCCTCGAGCTGGCCCTTGATCTGCTCAGCCTCTTCCTTGGAAACACCCTCCTTCACGGCCTTCGGAGCACCGTCAACGAGTGCCTTTGCATCGCCCAGCGACAGGCCTGCGATGTCCTTAACGGCCTTGATTACCTGGAGTTTGGCCTGGCCGGCGTTCTTCAGGATCACGTCGAAAGTCGACTTCTCGGCAGCAGCGGCCTCACCGGCACCTGCAGCGGGAGCTGCAACGGCAACAGCGGCAGCAGCCGGCTCAATGCCATACTCCTCCTTGAGGATCTGAGCGAGTTCGTTAACCTCGGTAACCTTCAGGTTTACCAGTTCTTCAGCGAGTTTCTTTACGTCTGCCATAATAGTAAGCTTATTAATTTGTTTTTGATTCTTGTTTGTGAAATTAGTTGTTTCTCGATTCGAGCGTCTTCACGAGGCCCGCAATCTTTTGGCCTGCATTAGCCTGCAATGCAGAAATAACATTCTTGGCCGGGGACTGAAGCAGGGCGATAACGTCTGCGATAAGTTCCTCCTTGCTCTTGATGTTGCAGAGGGCGTCCAGCTTGTCGTCGCCGATGTAGACGCATCCCTCGGCGAAAGCGGCCTTCAGGACGGGTTTCTCGGACTTCTTGCGGAACTCCTTGATCAGCACCGCCGGGGCTTTGGCCACATTGGCGAACATGATCGAGGTAGGACCCTCCAATACTTTTACCAGATCAGCATCGGCCTTCTCCACCTTCTCGAGGGCTTTGCCCAGGAGCGTGTTCTTGACGACCACCAGCTTCACATCGCTCTCGAAGCACTTGCGGCGCAGGGCAGCGGTCTGCTCGGCGTTGAGCGACTCGATGTCGGCGATGTAGAAGTGAGGATAAGCCTGGAGCTGCTCGGCGAGGCTGTTGATTACAACCAGTTTTTCTTCCTTAGTCATCTCTGTTATCCTCCCTGTTATTTGGTTTCTACTGATTTGGCATCAATCTGCACGCCGGGGCTCATCGTGGTCGAGAGATAGATACTCTTCACATAAGAACCTTTGGCAGCGGCCGGCTTGAGCTTGATGATCGTGTTGAGCACCTCCTTGGCGTTTTCGACGATCTGCTCGGCCGTGAACGAGATCTTGCCTACCGTGGTGTGGATGATACCGAACTTGTCGACCTTAAAGTCGATCTTGCCGGCCTTCACCTCGCTGACGGCTTTTCCGACCTCCATCGTCACCGTACCGGTCTTGGGGTTCGGCATCAGGCCGCGCGGACCGAGGATACGGCCCAGGGCTCCCACCTTACCCATCACATTGGGAGTACAGATGATCACGTCAACGTCGGTCCAACCACCCTTGATCTTGTCGACGAACTCGTCCAGACCTACGAAATCGGCTCCGGCAGCCTTTGCCTCAGCCTCCTTCTCGGGGGAGCAGAGCACCAGCACGCGAACGGTCTTGCCCGTACCGTGAGGCAGCGTCACCACGCCGCGGACCATCTGATTGGCCTTGCGGGGGTCTACACCCAGACGAACGTCGATATCAACGGAAGCATCGAATTTCGTGAACGTAATTTCCTTCAGAAGAGCGGCGGCCTCGGGCAGTTTGTAAGCCTTGCGGGCTTCCACCTTTGCGTAGGCGATCTTTTGATTTTTTGTCAACTTACTCATCTTCTTCTGTCATTACAAGTTAGGAAATTCTCCGACGACACTGATACCCATACTGCGAGCGGTACCGGCTACCATGCGCATAGCGGATTCCAGCGTAAAGCAGTTCATGTCGGCCATCTTGTCCTGAGCGATCTCGCGGACCTGATCCCAGGTGACCTGAGCGACCTTCGTCCGGTTGGGCTGAGCCGAACCGCTCTTGATCTTGGCAGCTTCCTTCAGCTGGACGGCTACGGGCGGCTGTTTTACAACGAACTCGAAAGACTTGTCGCTGTAAACGGTGATGATCACCGGCAGGACCTTGCCCGCCTTGTCCTGCGTACGCGCGTTGAATTGCTTGCAGAAGTCCATGATATTGACTCCCTTGGAACCCAACGCGGGACCAACCGGGGGCGAAGGATTGGCGGCACCACCTTTGATCTGCAATTTAATAAATGCAGCAACCTCTTTTGCCATAGTTTTCCTTGGTTAATTATTCTTTTTCAACTTGTGTGAAACCCAACTCCATAGGAGTTTTGCGCCCGAATATCTTCACCGATACCGTGAGTTTCTTGCGCTCGTTGTCGACTGCCTCGATAGTACCTTGGAAGCTCGAGAAAGGACCGTCCGTAACCTTGACGGTCTCGCCGACAAAGAATGGTATTTCGTTTTCCTCCTCCATGGCGTTCATTTCGTCGACGCGACCGAGGATGCGGGCCACCTCCTGTGGACGGAGAGGGGTTGCATTCATCTTCCGGCTGTCCTCCTTGGTATCGCCCAGGAAACCCAGCACATTGGGAGTATTACGAATCAGAATGGGAATCTGTCCTACGAAGGCTGCCTCCACCAACACGTAACCCGGGTAAGAAACCTTCTCCTTGGAGACCTTCTTACCGTTGCGGATCGTATAGACCTTCTCGGTGGGGATCAGCACCTGGGAAATATAGTCCTCGAGGTGGTTGTGGCGAACTTCGGCTTCGATGTACTCTTTGACCTTCGCCTCCTTGCCGCCAATGGCACGGACTACATACCACTGTTTCTTAATCTCGCTCATTTTCTAACGACAGGCTATTAACGACCGAGATTTCCCAGGGTCTTGTAGATAACGGCCATGAGGTTCTCGAACGTAAGGTCCATGGCCAGCACGACAATAGCGAAGATGACCGAAGCCACCATCACGACGATCGTTGAGCTCTGGAGCTGCGGGAACGTGGGCCACGTCACCTTGTGGACAAGCTCGTTGTAGGACTCTTTAAAGTAGTTGAACATAACTCTTTCGTTTGCTTTCTGGCAGGAGCAGAGAGATTCGAACTCCCATCAACGGTTTTGGAGACCGCTATTCTACCCTTGAACTATGCTCCTAAGAAGAGGCGGTGCGGTGAGCACCGCCTCCGTAATATCGGGGATAGATCCTTGTTACTTGAGAATCTTCAGGATCTGACCGGCACCTACCGTACGGCCACCCTCGCGGATTGCGAAACGCAGACCCTCGTTCAGGGCTACCGGGTAGATCAGCTTCACGGTGATCGTTACGTGGTCGCCAGGCATTACCATGTCGACTCCGGCGGGCAGGTGAACCTCACCCGTTACGTCCATCGTACGCAGATAGAACTGGGGACGGTAGTTGTTGTGGAACGGCGTGTGACGGCCACCCTCCTCTTTCTTCAGGATGTAGACCTCAGCCTCGAACTCCGTGTGCGGGGTGATCGAACCCGGCTTGGCAACGACCATACCACGCTTTACCTCCTTCTTGTCGATACCGCGGAGCAGCAGACCTACGTTGTCGCCGGCCTCGCCCTCGTCGAGCAGCTTGCGGAACATCTCCACGCCGGTGCAGGTCGACGTCAGCGTCTTCTCCTCCAGACCGATGATCTCAACGGGGTCACCCACGTGGATAACGCCTGTCTCGATACGGCCCGTTACTACGGTACCACGACCCGTGATCGAGAATACGTCCTCGATAGGCATCAGGAAGGGCTTCTCGTTGTCACGCTGCGGCAGCGGAATGTAGTTGTCTACGGCATCCATCAGCTCCATGATCTTCTCCTCCCATTTGGGCTCGCCATTGAGGGCACCCAGGGCCGAACCACGGATTACGGGGGCGTTGTCGCCGTCGTAGTCGTACTTCGACAGAAGGTCACGAACCTCCATTTCAACCAGGTCGAGCATCTCGGGGTCGTCCACCATGTCGCACTTGTTCAGGAAGACAACGATCTTCGGCACGTTCACCTGACGGGCGAGCAGCACGTGCTCGTTGGTCTGGGGCATCGGGCCGTCGGTAGCGGCTACAACCAGGATGGCACCGTCCATCTGAGCGGCACCCGTTACCATGTTCTTCACATAGTCGGCGTGTCCCGGGCAGTCTACGTGAGCGTAGTGACGCTTTGCGGTCTGGTACTCAACGTGTGCGGTGTTGATCGTGATACCACGCTCTTTCTCCTCGGGGGCGTTGTCGATCGAGTCGAACGAACGGAGCTCCGAAAGACCCTGCTTTGCCAGAACGGTCGTGATAGCGGCCGTAAGGGTAGTCTTACCGTGGTCAACGTGACCGATGGTACCGATGTTCACGTGCGGTTTCGACCGGTCGAATTTTTCTTTTGCCATAGTATTAAGTATTTTAAAGTATTGTTAAAAATTACTTCCAGTTTTAAAATTCATCCTTATTCCGCAGAACAAGCGGGCGACACAAACCTCCGGTCCTCGAACCGGATTTTTGCATCACACGCTGCTTGCGTTGGAGCGGAAGACGAGGCTCAAACTCGCGACCCTCAGCTTGGAAGGCTGATGCTCTATCAACTGAGCTACTTCCGCAAAAATATCCCGTATCGGAGTGGCCTTGCCGCATGCAGCCGGACGGAGCTCCAATCGGTTTTCCTGTAGAGTGGGAAGTGATGGATTCGAACCACCGAAGGCGTACGCCAGCAGATTTACAGTCTGCCCCATTTGGCCACTCTGGTAACTTCCCAAGTTTTTCGCTTTCGCGATGTAAAACCGAGCCTCAGTAACCTGCCCCACTCCGGATCTCCTGTCCGGCGAGGCTCCTCGGATCGGCTTCCGAGCCGATGGAGGGATTCGAACCCACGACCAGCTGATTACAAATCAGCTGCTCTGGCCAACTGAGCTACATCGGCAATTATTTACCGTTTTGGATTGCAAAGGTAGGCATAAAAAATTTATCGACCAAATATTTCGTTGACAAATTTTTTACTTTTTCACTCTTCTCAAAGAACGGCGCCCATGCGTCTGTGGTACGGGGGCGAAATCGGGTGCAAAGATAGGAAAAGTTTTGGATAACGCAACACGTTCGGCAAAAAATATCGTCTTCAAAGGAAAACTCTTTGTCCCGCCCGCCGCCCGAAGAAGAATCCGCCCCGGCGTAGCGTCTCCGGCACAAGCGCCCGGCCGCCTCCATATCCGACGGCCTCCGCAACCGACAAACGCCTCACCCGGAGGCGGCAGCACGCGGCCCCCGCCGCATCACTTGCTGTGCACCGAACTGATCAACTGCGCCGGAGTGGCCTGCAGATAGTTTTTGCAGAAACGGCTGAACTGCGTGTAGTGGCGGAAGCCGTACTTTTTCATCAGCGCCTTGGTGCTGTCCTCCCCGTCGCGGATATCGGCGTAGATCTTCTGGGCCTTCTGCGACATCATCCAGTGATAGACGCTGTCGTTGAAGTGTTCGGCGAAGCGGCGCTTGAAGACCGACAGGCTCATGCCGGCCAGGGCGGCAAGTTCCGTAACGCCCTGCGCCTTTTCGTAGTTGTTGCAGATGAAGAGGCGGAAATTGTCGCGCGGCTGCACCAGCGCCTGGAAGAAATAGGCGTGTTCGGTCGGCGTATAGAGCACCTTGATCATCATGAAAAGCTCGGAGGTCTTCATGCGGTGGTAGCGGACACAGCCGACCATCTGGGGGATGGCGAAGAACGAGACGAGCAACTGCTCGATGGCCGGATGGATCGAGAGGATGGGGGCCGCTTCGGCAGGGATCTTCGAATCGGAGGGCGGGAGACGGTTGAAGAAGTCCTGTTCGCAGAACTCGATGCGATGCACGAGCGAGAGGACCACCACGCGGGTCTCGACATCCTGAGCCGTGGCGACGATCTGTTCGTTGCGGGCCAGGCAGACGCACTGTTTCGAGGTGACGAGCCGCAGCATGTCGGCGCCCTGCTGCAGACGGAGCGATCCGGAGAGGACGAAGAGGATCCGCACGATCCGATCGGCGGGGAAGGTCACGCCGTCACCGACGGCGAACGTAAGTTGCGAGAACCGGCAGTATGAGGAGTCACCGACGCGCCGGAAGGGCGCCGGAAAGGTAGGACAACTACTACAATCCGCAGAACAATTCTCCTTCAGGTCCGGCTCCACAAACTGCGGTTTGGTTTGATAATCCATACACGAGTGAAGTTTCGACAAAATTACAAAAAAAGTCCGGAAAAGCAAATGAAAAGACCGCCGGCACAATAGAAAAGGTCCGTCCCCGACGGGGGACGGACCTTTTCAGAGAGGCTCACGAAGGGATCGGCCGCGACGCTACCTGTAGCTTACGATGAGCACCCTGGACGATTCCCAGAAGCGGCCCGGATCGGTAATGAGAAGCTTCTCGACGCTCTTGTCGGCCGCCGTGACCAGTTCATACGAATCCTCGGGGTGGGACGAGACGACCGTCACGCGTTTCTGGCCGATGGGGATCTCGGTGAGCAGCCGCGAATCGGCCACCGTGAAGCTGTCGAGGTTCGACATGTCGCCGACGGTCAGTGTCCGGCCGATGAAGCCCTCCTTGTTGATGATCTGGGCATCGCGCAGCTCCTTCTCCGAGCCGACGATGTAGTAGACGGTGTTGAGCTGGTTCTGGAGTTCGACCTTTTCGCCGCTGAGGCTCTCGACACGCGCATCGCGCTGGGCAACCTCTTCGGTGAGCGTCTGCACCTCGACACCCATCCGGGCGAGATTCTCGCGCAGCTGCTCGATTTCGAAACTCTTCCGGGCGAGCTGGCCGTTCAGATCGGCGATCATCTTTTCGAGGGCGTCGATGCGCAGATTGGCCTTGCGCAGCTGAGCGGCCGTACGCTGCAGTGAAGCGATCTTGGCCTTGTTCTCCTGCAGCAGGCGGTCGATGGCCGCGATATCGTTGTTGATCTCCTCGACGGGGCGGCGGGCGCCGTCGGAGGGTTCGGAGACGGTGATCAGATTTTCACGCGACTTGATCAGGGCGAGGTTTTCCGAGATGGCGTTGATATCGGAAAAGACGACATTGATGAGCGAATCCTTCTGGCCGACCACCACGGAGAGCGAGTCGCGCTGGTTTTCGGCCTGAAGAGCGACCTGCCGGCTGACGCAGGAGGTCGAGGCTGCCGCAACGAGGAGCGCGGCCACGACCATCATTTTGAATCCGTTTTTCATGACACACAACAAATTAAGACTTGCAATCAATCCTGTTTGCCTTCGGCCGCAAATATAAGTATAAAACAACAACGTTGTAGCGAAAAAACAACACCCCCGACCCGAAAAAAAGCGGTGATTTACACAAAAAAAAGACGGGCCGCATCTGCGATGCAGCCCGTAAGCGGTAAATGCCGACAGCGACGATTTACTTGGCGTTTTTCTTATCGTAGCGTTTTGCGTAGCGGCTCATAAACTTATCGACGCGACCGGCGGTGTCAACCAACTTCATCTTGCCCGTATAGAACGGGTGCGAGGTGTTGGAGATTTCCATCTTATACACGGGATAGGTTTCGCCGTTCACTTCGATGGTCTCTTTTGTCGAAACGGCGGACCGGCACAAAAACACGTGGTCGTTGGACATGTCCTTGAACGCCACTAAACGATAATTTTCCGGATGGATACCCTTTTTCATTTCGTTGTTTTTGTTAATAATTAGTGCTTAAGCGGGACAAAGGTACGAATTAATTTGCAAGAAACAAGCGCCGGGACAAATTTTTTCGCATCGGCAGCCGGCTGCGGGGTTGCGGAATCCGGATTGTTTTTCTATCTTTGTCGTCGCAAAGCGCGGAAGATCCTCTGCGGAGGTATCCAAAACGCCCCGGGGCCCATAGCTCAGTCGGTCAGAGCAGCGGACTCATAATCCGAAGGTCGTGGGATCATGCCCCTCTGGGCCCACCTGCCGGGCGGATTGCCCGATACCGGACAATTCGCCGGAAACGAAAAAGGACTGTCTCGCGAGACAGTCCTTTTTTCATGCTTCAACCGGCCGAACGGGCGAACGACCAACAGGCAAGAAGAGGTGCCGTTTCCGACGGGAACTCAACAGCCGTTCAAGCCTACCCCGCCCTCCGGATCCGGATCGAACGGCCGGGCGCCTCCTTTTCCACACGACACCCGGCGGCAAATCTTCACACGGCCGGCGGACAAGCACGCTCCCGTCACGCGGAATGGATCACCCCTTTTTGGAGGCGTCGTCGCGGCGAATCTCCGTCCGACGGATCTTGCCGCTGATGGTCTTGGGCAGCGCCTCGACGAACTCGATCACGCGCGGATACTTGTAGGGGGCCGTGACGCGCTTGACATGGTCCTGCAGCTCCTTGACCAGCGCGGCACCGGCCCGTTCGCGCCATTCGGCCGCCAGGACGATCGTCGCCTTGACCACCTGCCCGCGGATCTCGTCCGGAACGCCCGTGATGGCACACTCGACGACAGCCGGGTGGGTCATCAGCGCACTCTCAACCTCGAAGGGGCCGATGCGGTAGCCCGAACTCTTGATCACGTCGTCGGCCCGTCCGACAAACCAGTAGTAACCGTCCTCGTCGCGCCAGGCCACGTCGCCCGTGTAGTAGACGCCGTCGTGCCACGCTTCGCGCGTGCGCTCCTCGCTGCGGTAGTACTCCTTGAAGAGGCCGAGGGGCTTTCCGCCGTCGGTGCGGATGATGATCTGCCCCTGCTCACCGTCCTCGGCCGAACGGCCGTCCGGCGTCAGCAGGTCGATCCTATACTGCGGATTGGGGACGCCCATGCTGCCGGGCTTGGGCTCCATCCAGGGGAAGGTACCCAGCGTCAGCGTCGTCTCAGTCTGGCCGAAACCCTCCATCAGCCGGATGCCGGTCTGGGCAAGGAACGTGTCGTAGACCGAACCGTTGAGCGCCTCGCCCGCCGTGGTGCAGTACTCCAACGACGAGAGGTCGAAACGCGACAGATCCTCGCGGATCAGGAAGCGGTAGATCGTCGGAGGGGCGCACAACGAGGTGATCCGGTACTGTTCAATCTTGTGCAGGATGTCGGCCGGCGTGAACTTTTCGTGGTCATAGACGAAGAGCGTGGCGCCGGCGAACCACTGCCCGTAAAGTTTTCCCCAGGCGGCCTTGGCCCACCCCGTATCGGCGATCGTCAGGTGGAGGCTCCCCTCGTGGAGGTTGTGCCAGTAGCGGGCCGTGACGATGTGTCCCAGCGGATAGGTGAAGTCGTGCGCCACCATCTTCGGCTCGCCGGTGGTTCCCGAGGTGAAGTACATGAGCATGATGTCGTCGTTGTCGTTCGGGTGTTCGGGGCGCACGAAGGGGGCGGCCTCTTCGATGCCGCGATGGAAATCGAGGAAACCCTCGGGCACCTCGGGACCGACACTCACCAGGGCCCGCACCGTGGGACTCTCGGGCATGGCGGCGGCGATGTGGTCGGTGATGACCCGCTCGCCGGCCGCGACGATGGCCCGGATCGAGGCCGTGTTGCAGCGATAGACGACATCCTTTTTCGTCAGCAGGTGGGTGGCCGGGATCACCACGGCGCCCAACTTGTGGAGGGCCAGCACCGAGAGCCAGAACTCATAGCGGCGCTTGAGAATCAGCATCACGGGGTCGCCCCTGCCGATGCCGAGGCTCCGGAACCAGGAGGCCGTACGGTCGCTTTCGCGCTTGAGGTCGGCGAAGGTGAAGCGGGCCACATGATCCTTGTCGTCGGTCCAGAGCATGGCCAGCTGGTCGGGAGCTTCGGCGGCATAGCGGTCGACGACGTCATAGGCAAAATTGAAATGCTCGGGCACCCGGATATGCAGGTGCTCGCGAAACTCCTCCTGCGAGGAGAAGTCGGTCCGAGACAGATAACGATCTACCAGATTCATACCTCTTATAATATAATGGCCAGAAAACGGACCGTCCTGCCGTCGAGCGCCTTCATGCCGTGGGGCAGCGAGGAGTCGAAATAGAGACTGTCTCCGGGATTGAGTTCGATTTGCCGGCCGTCGAGCTCGATGAGCAGGCGGCCTTCGAGTACGTAGTTCATCTCCTGTCCGGGGTGGGTGTTCAGGTGCATCGGGGCATCGGCCGGAGCCGGTTCGACGGTCACGATGAAGGGGTCGATCCGCCGGTCGCGGAATCCGGCGGCCAGCGCCTCATAGCGGTAGGCCTTGCGGCGTTCGACCGCCACGCCACGCCCGGCGCGGGTGATGAAATAGGAGTTCATGCGGGGCTCCTCGCCGAACATCAGCACGTCGAGCGGGATGCCGTAGCGGCGGGAGATGGTCTGCAACAGGTTGACCGAGATGTCGGAATGCCCGCTTTCGAGGGCCCGATACTCGTCGAGGGAGATGCGGCAGCTGTCGGCCACCTCCTGCTCCGACAATTCGAGAACTTCGCGCAGCCCGCGCAGACGGGTTGCGATCGACAGAATGGGGTCGTCACACATGGCGTTTCGTTTTTAGGATGAGAGCGCCGCCCTAACCTTGCGGCGATCTCCCGTAAAGATATGAAAAATTTTTCAAAACTCCCCCACTCCTCCGCAAAACTTCCAGAGAAATAGACACTTTTCGGCCGTCAGGCGGCAAGGGACACAGCATTCCCAGCCGCCGTGCGCGGCACAAAACGGATGAAAAATTTGGATTTTCGGATCGGAATCACTATATTTGTCCTCAACAATCCGAAACAGCATGCTGCAGTTTATCCATATCCATCATCATCACCGCCACGAAATCCCGGGGGCAGGCGATCATGTATGGAACAACCGCAGAACGACAGACCGATAAACGGTCCGAAAGAGAGATAACGAACCATACCGATACATGAAGCTCACCCCTTGCGGGTGGGCTTTTTTCGTATCAGGCCACACGGAGGAGGGGGAGAGGGGGGGGAAAAAAAAAAAAACAGGACAATCAAAACCACACGAAACATGTTGCGAATAGCCATCCAGGCCAAGGGCCGACTCAACGAACAGAGCACCAGCCTGCTTGCCGAAGCGGGCATCCAGGTTGCCGAAAGCAAGCGCAAACTCATCTCGCGGGCCGAAGGATTCCCGCTCGAAGTGCTCTATCTGCGCGACGACGACATCCCGCAGGCCGTGGCGATGGGCGTCGCCGATCTGGGGATCGTAGGGCTGAACGAAGTAGCCGAAAAGGGCTTCCGCGTCGAACAGCTCATGGATCTCGGATTCGGCGGGTGCCGCCTCTCGCTGGCCGTCCCGAAGGGGACCGACTACCCGGGTCCGGAGTACTTCCGGGGCCGGCGCATCGCTACCTCCTATCCGAACATCCTCATGCGCTACTTCGCCGAACGGGACATCGAAGCCGAGATTCACCGCATCGAGGGTTCGGTCGAGATCGCCCCGGCGGTGGGGATGTCCGACGCCATCTTCGACATCGTCTCCTCGGGCGGTACGCTCATCTCAAACGGACTGACCGAGGTCGAGAAGGTCTTCTTCTCGGAGGCGGTGCTGATCGCCTGCCCGAATCTCGGACCCGACAAGCGGCGCGAAACCGAGCAGCTGACCTTCCGTTTCAACTCGATCCTCGAGAGCCGCGGCATGAAGTACGTGCTGATGAATCTGCCCGAAGAGCGGCTCGAGGAGGCGATCCGCATCCTGCCGGGGATGCGCAGCCCGACGGTGCTGCCGCTGGCCCAGGAGGGGTGGTGCTCGATCCACGCCGTGCTGGCACAGGAGCAGCTCTGGGAGCGCATCGAACAGTTGAAGAAGATCGGCGCCGAAGGCATTCTTGTGCTGGCGCTCGAAAACATGATCCGTTGAAAACGTTGCAAGCCATGAACGACATGAATACGACCGAAAACAGCGCGATGCTGACCATCTACGACAATCCGCCCCGCAGCGCGTGGGGCACACTGACCGAACGCTGCACGCGCCGCGAGGAGGAGATCACCCGACAGGTGGAGGAGATCCTCGAAGAGGTGCGCACGGGAGGCGACCGGGCCCTGTGCGACATCACGGAACGCATCGAGGGGCGGCGGCCCGAAGCGTTCGAGATTCCGGCCGAGACGGTGGAGGCGGCCGCCGGAGAGCTCTCCGACGCGATGAAACAGGCCCTCGACACGGCCCGTGCGAATATCGAGACCTTCCACCGGGCGCAGTTGCCCGCCGAGGTGCGCATCGAGACAATGCCGGGCGTAACCTGCCTGCAGCGCGCCGTGGCCATCGACCGCGTGGGGCTCTACATTCCCGGCGGGCGGGCACCGCTCTTCTCGACGGTGCTGATGCTGGCCTTACCGGCCCGGGTGGCGGGCTGCCGCGAGGTGATCCTCTGCACCCCGGCCCGTGCGGACGGGAGCGTCGCCCCGGAGATCCGCTACGCGGCGCGGCTCTGCGGCGTGACACACCTCTTTGCCGTCGGCGGAGCCCAAGCCATTGCCGCCATGGCCTACGGCACGGAGAGCATTCCGCGTGTAGAGAAGATCTTCGGTCCGGGAAACCGCTACGTGACGAAGGCCAAACAGCTGGTCGGCGCCCGTGACGTGGCGATCGACCTCCCGGCCGGCCCTTCGGAGGTGCTGGTGCTGGCCGACGACAGCGCCTCGCCGGAGTTCGCCGCCGCCGACCTGCTCTCGCAGGCCGAACACGGCGGCGACAGCCAGGCGGTGCTGGTCTGCGCCTCGACGGAGTTCGCCCGGGCCACGCAGCGGGCCGTTGCTGAGCAGCTGACCCGGCGGCGCCGTGCCGCAATCATCCGCGAGGCGCTGCAACAGAGCCGGATCATCGTCCTCACGGACCGCGAAGAGCGCATCGCCTTCTCGAACGCCTACGCCCCGGAGCACCTGATCCTCACGATGGAGTCGCCGTGGGAGGCGGCCGCCGGGATCACCTCGGCCGGAAGCGTCTTCATCGGCCGCTGGTCGACCGAGAGCGCCGGCGACTACGCCTCGGGGACGAACCACACCCTCCCGACCGGAGGCTGGGCCCGTTCGTGCAACGGCGTGAATGTCGACTCCTACCTGCGGAAGATCACCTTCCAGGAGCTGACGCGCGAGGGGCTCCGGCGCCTGGCCCCGACCATCGAGGCGATGGCCATGGCCGAGGGACTTGACGCCCATGCCGACGCCGTCCGCATCCGGCTCGAATCAGCCGAAGCTCCGAACGATACGCTTAACCCGCAAAATCCGAAGCGATCATGAGACCCCTTGACGAGCTGGTCCGGCCGAATATCCGGACCCTGCAATCCTACTCTACGGCCCGCGACGAGTACGCCGGCGGGGAGATCTCCACGTGGCTCGACGCCAACGAAAGTCCCTATGACAACGGGGTGAACCGCTACCCGGATCCCCACCAGCGGGAGTTGAAACGCCGGATTGCCGTCCTGAAGGGGGTTCGCGAGGGGCAGATCTTCCTGGGCAACGGCAGCGACGAGGCGATCGACCTCGCCTACCGGATCTTCTGCACGCCGGGGCGCGACAACGCCGTCTCGATCGCGCCGACCTACGGCATGTACCGCGTGGCGGCCGACACGAACGACGTCGAGATGCGCGAGGTGGCGCTCGGCGACGACTTCGCGCTGCCGACCGACGCGCTGCTCGCAGCGGCCGACGAGCGCACGAAGCTGCTGTGGATCTGCTCGCCGAACAACCCCACGGGCAACGCCTTTCCGGCCCGCGAAATTGAACGGCTGCTGCGCGAGTTCCCGGGGATGGTCCTCCTGGACGAAGCCTACATCGACTTCGCCTCGAAGCCGGGATTTCTCAGCCGGCTCGACGAGTTTCCGAATCTCATCATCCTGCAGACCCTCTCCAAAGCGTGGGGCATGGCCGGGCTGCGTCTCGGACTGGCCTTTGCGGCGGAGCCCGTGGCGGAGCTCTTCGCCCGGGTGAAGTACCCCTACAACATCAACGGTCCGACGCAGCGCGAGGTCCTCGAACGCCTCACGCAGCCGATCACGGCGCAGATCGCCGAACTTCGCCGCGAGCGGCTCCGCACGGCGCGGGCGCTGGCCGGCTGCCGGGCTATCGAACGGGTCTACCCCTCGGAGGCCAACTTCCTGCTGGTGCGCACCGCGGCGCCCGACCGCCTCTACGAGGCGTTGATCCGCGCCGGGGTGATCGTCCGCAACCGCTCGCGCGTGGCGGGCTGCGCAGGGTGCCTGCGCATCACCGTCGGCCGTCCCGAGGAAAACGACCTGCTGATCCGAACCATCCAAAATTTCCAACCATGAAAAAAGCCCTCTTCATCGACCGCGACGGCACGATCCTCGCGGAACCCGCCGACGAGCAGATCGACAGCCTCGAAAAGATGCGCTTCGTACCGGGTGCCATCTCGGGGCTGAAGGCCCTCTCGGGACTCGGTTTCGAGCTGGTGCTGGCCACCAACCAGGACGGTCTGGGCACCGACTCCTTCCCCGAGGCGGACTTTTGGCCCGCCCACGAGAAGATGCTCGCGACGCTTGGCGGCGAAGGGATCGTCTTCGACGACCAGCTCATCGACCGCACCTTCGAGCGCGACAACGCCCCGACGCGCAAACCCCGCACCGGGATGTTCGCCCGATACCTGAACGGGTCGTACGACCTCGCATCGAGCTACGTGATCGGCGACCGCGTGACGGACCTTCTGCTGGCCCGCAACCTCGGGGCCCGCGGCGTCCTGCTGCGGCCCGCGGCCGAGGGGCGGCGGATGGTGGAGGAGGCCGGCGTGGCGGAGAGCTGCGCGCTGGTGAGCGATTCGTGGGCCGAGGTAGCGGAGTTCATCCGCCGCGGGGAGCGGCAGGTCGACCTGCGGCGCCAGACACGCGAGACGCAGATCCGCGTGCGGCTGGACCTCGACGGCCGCGGCGACTTCAACGACCGCATCTCGACGGGCCTCCACTTCCTGGACCACATGCTCTCGCAGATTGCCCACCACGGCGGCGTCTCGCTCTCGGTCGAGGCCCACGGCGACCTGGAGGTCGACGAGCACCATACCGTGGAGGATGTCGCCATCACCCTGGGCGAGGCCATCGACCGCGCGCTGGGTTCGAAGGCCGGCATCGCCCGCTACGGATTCGCCCTGCCGATGGACGACTGCCGGGCGCTGGTGCTGCTCGACTTCGGCGGGCGCATCGACTTCGAGTGGGAGGCCGAATTCCGCCGCGAACGGGTAGGCGACGTCCCGACCGAACTGTTCCGCCACTTCTTCCACTCGCTGTGCTGCGCCGCACGGTGCAACCTCCACATCGCGGCCCGCGGCGAGAACGAACACCACAAGGCCGAAGCCATCTTCAAGGCCTTCGCCCGGGCACTGCGCATGGCCGTGCGGCGCGAAGGTTTCGGATACGACATACCCAGCAGCAAAGGAGTCCTATGATAGCCGTCGTCGATTACGATACGGGCAACCTGCGATCGGTTGCCGATGCCCTGCGGCGGGCCGGTGCGGAGTTCACGCTCACGGCCGATGCCGCTCAGCTGCGCTGCGCCGAGCGGGTGATCCTCCCGGGCGTGGGCGAAGCCTCGAGCGCCATGGCAAAACTCCGCGAACGGGGGCTGGACGAGGTGCTGCCGACGCTGACGTGCCCCGTGCTGGGCATTTGCATCGGCATGCAGTTGCTGTGCCTCTCGAGCGAGGAGGGGCGGGCGGAGTGTCTGGGGATCTTCCCCACACGGGTGCGGCGCCTCCCCACCACCGCCGTAGAGGAAATCCTCCACGAAGCGGCGGCCAGCCCGACCCTCCCGGATACGGCCCCGCCGGCCGCCACACCGACCGGCCGCCACACCGACCGGCCTCTTCCCGAAACATCCGATGCCGACTCCCGGCTGAAGGTCCCCCACGTGGGCTGGGATACGATCGAAGGGTTGCGCTCGCCGCTCTTCGAGGGGATTCCCGAACAGAGCTACGTCTACTACGTCCACTCCTATGCGGCGGAGCTCTGTCCGGCTACAATCGCCACGACCGACTACGCACGACGCTTCAGCGCGGCACTCCGGCGCGACAACTTCTACGGCACGCAGTTCCACCCCGAAAAGAGCGGCACAACGGGGGCCCGGATCCTGCAGAACTTCCTGAATCTGAAGTAAGGCGCTGCCGCCCGACTCCGAACCGGCAACCTTCCACCGATACGACCGGACATATCCACCACAAACCACGAAAAACCATGAACATCACCCTCATACCGGCCATGGACCTCATCGAGGGCCAGTGCGTACGCCTCACGCAGGGCGACTACGCCAGCCGGAAAGTCTACAGCAAGGATCCGCTCGAGACGGCACTCCGCTTCGAAGGGGCGGGCATCGGCCGCCTCCACGTGGTCGACCTCGACGGTGCGAAGGCCTCCGAACCGCGTAACCTCCGCACGCTGGAGCGCATTGCCTCGCGCACGGAGCTCGACATCGAGTACGGCGGCGGCATCAAGAGCCGCGAGGCGCTGCACGACGTCTTCAACGCCGGCGCCCGGCGGGCCATCTGCGGCAGCGTGGCCGTGCGGCAACCGGAGTGGTTCGCCGCATGGCTCGGAGAGTTCGGCCCCGGGCGGATGATCCTCGGCGCCGACCTGCGCGACGGCAAGGTGGCCCTGCTGGGATGGCTCGAAGAGTCGACGGCAACGGCCGACGAACTGATCAAACGCTTCCTGCCGCAGGGCCTCGCGCAGGTCATCTGCACCGACATCTCGCGCGACGGCATGCTCTGCGGCCCCGGTGCGGAGCTCTACACCCGGCTGCAGGAGCAGTTCCCGACGGTCGAGGTCACGGTCAGCGGCGGCATCTCGTCGATGGACGACATCCGCCGCCTCGACACTTTGGGACTGCGGAGCGTCATCATCGGCAAGGCGCTCTACGAAGGACGTATCACCCTGGAGGAAATAGAACGATGCTTGCAAAACGAATAATACCCTGTCTGGACATCCGCGACGGTCAGACCGTCAAGGGGATTCACTTCGAGGATCTGCGCCGCGTCGGCGACCCCGTGGAACTCGGGGCCAAGTACGCCGCCGAAGGGGCCGACGAACTGGTCTACCTCGACATCAGCGCCTCGCAGGAGGGGCGCCGCACCTTCACCGATCTGGTTTCGCGCATCGCCGCCCGCATCGACATCCCCTTCACCGTCGGCGGCGGCATCGCCTCGGTCGACGACGCCGGACGGCTGCTCGATGCCGGGGCCGACAAGGTGACGGTCAACAGCGCCGCCGTCGGAAACCCCGCGCTGATCGACTCGATCGCCTCGAAATACGGTTCGCAGTTCGTCGTCGTGGCGATCGACGCCCGGCAGATCGACGGCCGCTGGCGGGTGACGACCCACGGCGGACGACATCTGACCGAGCGCGAACTCTTCACGTGGGCCCGCGAGGCCGTCGATCGCGGCGCCGGTGAGATCCTCTTCACCTCGATGGACCACGACGGCACGAAGAACGGCTACCCGTGCGAGACCTTCGCCCGGCTGGCCGAACTGCCCGTGCCGGTCATCGCCTCGGGCGGAGCCGGCACCGTCGGCCACATCGCCGAGGTGCTCACCCGCGGCGGAGCCGACGCCGCACTGGCCGCCAGCATCTTCCACTACGGAGAGATTCCGATTCCGCGCCTGAAGCGGGAGCTCCGTGAGCGCGGCATCCCCGTCCGCCTCTGAAGCTGCTCCCCGGACCATCCGAACCATCCGCTCCTGCCGGACCTGTCGAGCGGACCAACCACGTCCGGTCTCCCGCGTCTGAACCGCTCCTGCCGCCCGACGCCCCGCAAAAACAAACCGACAAAAAACAAACCGACAAAAAAACAGATACCATGAAGATTTCAGGAATTTCCTTTTCGGAGCTCAACCTCGAAAAACTCCCCGGCGGGCTTGTTCCCGCCATCATCCAGGACGACCGCACGCTGCAGGTGCTCATGCTGGGTTACATGAACCGCGAGGCCTACGAGAAGACCCTCGCCGAGGGCCGCGTCACCTTCTACAGCCGCACGCGGCAGTGCCTCTGGACCAAGGGCGAGACCAGCGGCAACTGGCTCGAAGCGGTCTCGGTGGCCGCCGACTGCGACGCCGACACGCTGCTCGTGCGGGTCATCCCCCACGGCCCCACCTGCCACACCGGTGCACGCACCTGCTTCGGCAAGGCCACACCCGACGAAGAGGGCTTCATCCGCTACCTGCAGAGCGTCATCCAGGGACGCCACCGCGAGATGCCCGAAGGCTCCTACACCTCGCGTCTCTTCACGCGCGGCGTGAACAAGATCGCCCAGAAGGTCGGCGAAGAGGCCGTCGAGACGGTGATCGAAGCCGTGGCCGGCAACCGCGACGCCCTGGTCTACGAGGCTTCGGACCTGGTCTACCACCTGCTCGTGCTGCTCGAGGCCACCGGTCTGTCGATTGCCGATCTCGAGCGCGAACTGGCCCGGCGTCACGCCTGAATCCCCTCCGTCGGAGCGCAAAATTTCGTCTCCGCACGCGGATTTGTCCAAATAATCCGTATCTTTGTCGGAAAGAGCCCTCAGGGTGGATGCAGCGAGATACGCGGCACCTCCCCAGGGGCCCAAAACGGTCGACCGGCCACAAAATACGGTCAACGGATACAGAACCCTAAAAAAGTAGAAAGACATGTTTATCCCTTGTGGTGTAATCGGACCTCTCCAACTTGTCGTCATCGTGCTGGTCGTTCTGCTGCTCTTCGGCGGACGCAAGATTCCCGAATTGATGCGCGGCCTGGGCCGCGGCGTCAAGGAGTTCAAGGATGCCGTCAACAAGGACTACTCCGCCGAAGAGAATCAGGCCAACCGCAAAAACGATTCGTCGGGCAAGGAGTCCGAGAAGTAGCCGCCGTCCCGCGGCCGGTCCCGGATTCTCGTGCTCCGTCAACCCCGCACCGGTCCCGGGCCCCCGCACACCGTCAGCCCGGCCGGCCCCGGATCCCCGCACAGCGTCAGCCCCGTCACGCGGTCCGTTGCACGCCACGTTCCGCTGCTTCGCCGGGCAGCCCGTTCCGCCGCTTCCGCCGCTCCGACCCGCCGGCCTCACCCGTCGATGTCTGAACTCCGCCGTCAAACGCCATCCGCCGCATGAAACACCCCGAACCCGACTCCTCGGAGATGACCTTCTTCGAGCACCTCGACGCCCTGCGCCCCCATCTGGTACGCGGGGCGCTGGCCATCGTCCTCATCGGCATCGCAGCATTCCTCTGCAAGGGCTTCATCATCGACACCGTCCTCTTCGGACCCCGGCAGGCCGACTTCCCCACCAACCGGCTGCTCTCGTGGATCGGCGCCGAATGGGCCCACCTGGCCGAATGGCTCAATGCCACGCTCGGAACCTCGTTCGACACATCGGTCGCCTCGTTCGAAATTGCTTCGGACCGCTTCCAGGTGATCAACACCTCGCTGGCCGGACAGTTCAATCTCCACATGAAGATCTCGCTCGTCGCGGGCATCGCCCTGGCCATGCCCTACGTGCTGTGGGAGTTCTGGCAGTTCGTACGGCCGGCCCTCACCCCGCGCGAGATTGCCGGCACACGCTGGTTCGTCACCGCCGTCTCGGGGTGCTTCTTCACGGGGCTGCTCTTCGGATACTTCATCATGGTGCCGCTGTCGATCAACTTCTTCGCCAACTACCAGGTCAGCCCCGAGATTACCAACATGATCGACATCGGCGACTACCTCTCGACAGTCATTGTCGTCTCGATGGCCTGCGCCTTCATGTTCGAACTGCCGCTGCTGATCTACTTCCTCTCGCGCATGGGGATCGTCTCGGCAGCCTTTCTGAAGCGCTACCGCCGCCACGCCTTCGTCATTCTGCTCGTCATCTCGGCCATCATCACCCCGCCCGACATCTTCAGCCTGGTGCTGGTGATCATCCCCCTCTACGGGCTCTACGAACTGAGCATCCGCCTGGCCGAGCGCATCGAGCGCAAACACCCCCGCCAGAGCAGGCCCGACGACGAGGATTGAGGTTCAATCCCGCGGGACCGGACTCCCGAAGATGGAAAATTCAAGGTTCCGGGACGCGGAATCGCAAAATTTGCCTATCTTTGCAGGAGCACCGCGCCGGAGTCCCTTTCCGCACGGTCTGCAGAGGAGACAATCACCAAAAAACGATACGAAATTATGGAATTCGAAGGAACCGTCTACAAAATACTGCCGGTCACGAAGGGCACTTCGGCCCGCGGTGAGTGGCAGCGTCAGGATGTGGTTTTTGAGATGAACGAGGGATCGTTCACCCGCAAGATCTGCGTCACGTTCTTCAACAAGCCCGACGATGTGGCCCGGCTGAAGGAGGGTGCCGCCTATACCGTCTCGGTCAACATCGAGTCGCGCGAATACAACGGCCGCTGGTACACCGACGTGCGTGCCTGGCGCATCCAGCCCAGGCAGCAGGAGCCGGCCGCCGCAGCACCGATGCCCGACATGCCTCCCATCGTCGAGGAACCCTCCTACGCCTCGACTCCCTCCCAGGAGGTCGACGACCTCCCCTTCTGAGTCCGAGGGGCCGCAGAGAGAGGGGTCGCAGAGAGAGGGGTCGCAGAGAGAGAAAGGGGCCGTAGTGTGAGGGAAGGGGCCCGCTGGCTGAGAGAGGGGCCGCAGAAAAAGAGGGCTGCTGAGAGAGGAACCGCAGAGAGAGGGCAGAGAGAGGAACTTGCTGAGAAGGGCCTCTGAGAAGGGCCTCTGAAAGAAGGCGGTACCTTGACGTCAGAAGCCCACAACGGAACGCCAAACAAAAAATCCCGGAATGCCGCAAGCATTCCGGGATTTTTTATCGCTGACGTGGAACCTTATTTGGCAAGGGGCTCAACGGCGGGAGCTGCAGCCGTCGAATCGGCCGGAGCCGGTTCCTCGTAGGGAGTTACGTCGATCAGCTCGACCTCGAACTCAAGCGCCTCGTTGGGACCGATGTCACGACCGGCGCCACGCTGTCCATAGGCCAGATCGGAGGGGATCCAGAGCGTGATCTTGCCACCCTTGCCCACAAGCTGCAGACCCTCGGTCCAACCCGGAATCACGCGATTGAGCGGGAACTCCACGGGCTCGTCCTTGTCATAGCTGTCCGGACGCTGCTTCTTGAGAATCTCCTGCTGCTCCTTGGGACGGTTGGCGAACTTCGACGTATCGAAGACCTTGCCCTCACGCGTGCGGCCCGTGTAGTGCACCTTCACCACGTCGCGCGGATCCTTGGCCATCATCGTCGTATCGCCCATCTCGGTCACCTTGTAGAGCAAACCCGATTCGGTCTTCTTCACGCCCGACTTCTTCTCGATCTTCTCCAGCCAGGTCTTCGAAGCTTCGGCATTCTCGGCCGGACGCTTTACCATGAAGTAGTACTGCAGGTACTGGTTCACGGCATCCTCATCCATCTTGGCGTTCTTGTCGCGGACGTTCTGCATGGCCTCGCAGATCCATACCAGCTGAACCGGCATACCGCTGTTGGCGATGTTGTAGCCGATGTCGTTACCGAAGGCATAGGAGAGCTGTGTACGCTCCTCCTCCGACTCGAACATCTCGGGATCGGCGGCCGGATACTCGACCTTGGTCGAATCGCCGCCGGCCAGACGTACGCTGTCGGCCTCGGCACGCTTCTTGGCAATGGCGCGGGCACGCTCGCCGCGCTTCGACATGAAGTATTCGCGCAGCATGTCAAGCGACTCGTCGTGCGGCTGCGAGGCCTTGTCCAGAGCCCCCTCGCGGATACCCTTGTCGACAGCCTTGAAATCGAACGGAATGTCCTTCATCTCATAGTTGATGCCGTAGCCGATGTTCGCACCCAGGGCGTACGACAGCGAATCGAACTTCGACAGGCTGCCCATCTCGACTCCGGTCTTGTTGCCCCCGCAGGAGGCAAGCATCGCCGCACCTGCAAGCGCTGCGGCAAAAAAGACTCTTTTCATGGTTGTTTTTGAATATGTATGTTGAATGTTTTTTCGCACGCGCAAAGATAGTAAAATATTGGATAATGACCGATTTTCTTCGCGCAAATTATCGACGGCGGAACCGATCGGCATACTTGTCCAGATCGAGCAGCTCGATTTGATAGCAGAGCGTCGTGTTGGGACCGATTCCGAGCGTCTTGTCACCGTCGGCGCCGTAGGTGACCGACGAGGGCATCCAGGCATTGATGCGGCCGCCCACGCCGATCAGTTTCAGACTCTCCTGCACGCCGCGGTTCAGGTCGCGCAGCGTCGAACGCACCGTATCGCCACGTTCGTACGAGGAGAGGATCTCCCGTCCGTCGGCCGTGCGGATCACCCAGCGCAGCGCCACGCTGTCGCGGTCCGACACGGGGATCCGGTTCTGGTCACCGACCTCCTCGACCGTATAGGTCACACCCGACGAGGTGCGTGCATACGAACGGTTCGATTTGGCGATATCCTCAAGGAACCGCTCCTCGTAGGCCCGGGCTTTCTCCGGGAGGGCGTAGTTCACGTAGCTCAGATAAAAGGTCTCGGCCTCGGAGGTTGTCAGGACGGGCTGCCCGGCGAAGATATCCCGGATGCCCGCACACACCGCCTCGACGTTGAGTGTCGAGTCCATGCGCTGCAGATTCAGCCCCACGTTCATGCCGATGACGTAGGCCACCGAGTCCACGTCGTTGCGGAGTTTCACACCCCCGCCGCCCGACTTTTTCGAGCACGAGCCCCCCAGCAGGGCCACCGCCGGGAGGATCCAAAGCAGGTTTTTCATCGTTTTATGCATTGTTTTGTAGCTTTTTCGTTTTTCGCGAGAAGAGCAGGATCAGCACGCTTCCGGCAACGGCCGCGGCGACCGATCCCATCAGGATCGAGATCTTGCCCCGGTCGACGAGTGCCTGATCGTCGAAGGCCAGCGAATCGACGAAGAGCGACATCGTGAAGCCGATACCGCCCAGACAGGCCACGGCCAGCAGCATCCGCCACGAGGTTCCCTCGGGCAGTTCGGCCAGTCCCGCACGCACGGCGCCCCAGCTGGCCAGAAAGATTCCGAGCGGTTTGCCGACCAGCAGTCCGAAAAAGATGCCCATGCCGACGGCCCCCGTTTCGGCCGAACGGTGGAAGATATCGAAATAGGCTGCCGAGGAGATCTCCACCCCGGCGTTGGCCAGCGCGAAGACCGGCATGATGAGGAAGGCCACATAGGGGGCCAGGGCGTGCTCCAGGCGGTAGCTCATCCCCACCGACTGACTCGTGAGGTTGTGGATGCGCCGCAGATAGAAACGCTGCTCCTCGTTGGGGAAATCCTCGTGCGTGGCGGCCCGCACCACCCGGGCGTTGAGCCACTTCATCTTGTGGGCGAAATACTCCCGGCTGTAACGCGGCTGCATGGGGATCAGCAACGCCATGGCCACCCCCGAGATGGTCGAGTGCACGCCCGAATAGTAGAACAGCCCCCAGACCACGACGGCCGGAAGCAGATAGGCGAACATGCGCTTTTCGCCCATTCGGTTCATCACGTAGACCCCGGCCATGATCAGCAGGGCCAGCACCAGACACGTCAGCTCGACGTGCCCGCCGTAGAAGAGGGCAATGACCAGCACGGCCCCCAGATCGTCGGCCACGGCCAGTGCCGTGAGGAAGATCTTGAGCGACGCCGGGACGCGGTCGCCCAGCATCGAGAGCACCCCGACGGCAAAGGCGATGTCGGTGGCCGTGGGGATTCCCCAGCCGTTGACGGCCTCCGTACCGTGGTTGAACGCCAGAAAGATGAGCGCCGGAGCGAGCATGCCGCCCGCCGCGGCCAGCACCGGGAGGATGGCCCGACGCACCGAAGAGAGCTGTCCGCAGACCACCTCGCGCTTGATCTCCAGCCCCACGGCGAAGAAGAAGATGACCATCAGACCGTCGTTGACGAACTTCTCGACGGTCATGCCCCGCGGGAACAACCAGTTGATCACGCCGTCGGGCGAACGCACCAGCAGCGAGAGATCCGTCTCCAGCAGATGGTGGTAGTAGATCTTCGTGGCCGGGAGGTTGGCCAGCAGCATGGCTGCGACCACGCAGACGAGCAGCACGGCGCCGCCCGCCCAAGGGGCCTCGAGAAAGAGTTGTCCGCGCAGGCTCATCAGGTGTCGCCGGCGGACCCAGCGGAACTTCGAAAAGAGTCTCATCGTTTCAGCAAAGGCAGGTCTATTCGTTGGACTTGAGTGTCAGCGAGCAGAGTTTCCACAAGATGCGTGCCCCGGTGATGGCGTCGATGCGCCCCTCGGGGGCCGGGCAGACCTCCACCACGTCGAAGCCGATGATCCGCCGCCCCGACTCGACCAGCGTATGGAGCAGCCAGACGGCCTCGTTGAAGCTCAACCCGCCGCAGACGGGCGTCCCGGTATGGGGACAGTTGTCGAAGCTCAGACCGTCGATATCGAAGCTCACGTAGACCTCCCGGGGCAGTTCGGCGACGATACGGCGGCACTGTTCGTCCCACGTCTGGCCGCGGAAACGCCCGCCGGCCAGCTCCAGGTCCCCGAACGAGACGACGCGCTCGTCGGCCTCGGCCAGCGCCGCCTCCGTGGCGCTGAAGTCGCGCACGGCCACCTGCACCAGGCGCCGCACCTGCTCCACGTCGCGCAGGACGTTGTACATGATCGAGGCGTGCGAGTATTCGAACCCTTCGTAGGCTTCGCGCAGATCGCGGTGGGCGTCGACGTGCAGGATGCCGAACTCCGCGTGGCGCGCCCCCAGCGCACGGATCAGTCCGTAGGGGGTCGAGTGGTCGCCGCCAACCAGACCGACCAGCCGTCCCTGGTCGAGCCAGCGGGCGGCCTGTGCCTCGATGTTGGCATTCAGGGCACGGCTCCCCTCGTTCACGCGGCGGATCTTGCGCACGACATAGTCGTCGTCGATCTCACCGCCCCCTTCGAGGTGGTCGATCACCCGTTCGGCATCGCTGCGCAGGCGCTGCGACTGCTCCTGGATCGTGTAGTCGATATCGGCCGTGGCAATGCCGCGGCGCCAGGCTCCGGGGGCCAGCGGTTCGTGAAAGTCGAGCTGCGTCGAGGCCTCGATGATGGCATCCGGCGCATAGGCCGTGCCGGCGCCGTAGGAGACCGTCACGTCCCACGGGGCCGAGATCAGCACCAGCGCCGAGGTTTCGGGTTCGAACGGAAGCCCGAAATAGCTCCCGGTGGCGACACCTACGCCGTCCGGATCGAAGGTTTTCTGTTCCATAATATGCGTTTGAAAGACAAAGGTACGAATTTTTGCCCAAACCGACGGAGGCGGGCGGCAAAAATCCCGCACAAAACCGCCATTTTGACCGTCGTGTACACTCTGTCGACTATTTTGCTATATTTGCGCACCCGCAGCGGGCCGCCGAGGCCCGGCCGTAAACCGTCATACGCCATGAAAGTCATTGTCGATCAAGCCATCCCCTTTCTGAAGGGCGTTCTGGAACCCTTCGCCGAAGTACGCTACCGCCCCGGACGGGGGTTCACGCCCGAGGAGGTGCGCACGGCCGACGCCCTGGTGATCCGCACGCGGACACGCTGTGACAGCCGCCTGCTCGAGGGTTCGCGCGTCGGGATGATCGCCACGGCCACCATTGGATTCGACCACATCGACCTCGCGTGGTGCGCCCGCCACGGCATCGAGGTGGCCACGGCCGCCGGATGCAACGCCCGCGGCGTACTGCAGTGGGTGGGCGCCGTGCTGGCCACGCTCGCGCGCCGCGAGGGATGGCGCCCCGAGGAGCGGACACTGGGCATCGTCGGCGTGGGACACGTCGGCTCGCTGGTCAAGAGCTACGCAGAGTCGTGGGGTTTCCGCGTCGTGTGCTGCGACCCGCCGCGCGAGGAGCGCGAGCGGTGCGGCTTCCTGACGCTCGAAGAGGTGGCCCGGCAGGCCGATCTGCTCACCTTCCATACGCCGCTCGACGCCTCGACCCGCCACATGGCCGACGCCCGGCTCTTCCGGATGATGCGCCCCGGCGCCGTGGTGATCAACTCCTCGCGCGGCGAGGTGGTCGACGGCGAGGCCCTGCCGAAGAGCGGCCTACGCTGGGTGCTCGACGTCTGGGAGCACGAGCCGGCGCTCGATCCCGTGCTGCTCGATGGAGCGCTGCTCGCCACGCCCCATATCGCCGGCTACTCGATGCAGGGCAAGGCCAACGCCACGACCATGGCCGTAGCCGCCGTGAGCCGCCACTTCCACCTGCCGCTCGAAGGGTGGTATCCGCCGCAGGTCGAACGCTCCGAGCCCCGGCCCGTCAGCTGGGAGGAGCTCTGCCGCACCATCCCGCAACACTACGACATCGAGGCCGAAAGCGCGCGTCTGAAACAACACCCCGAAACCTTCGAGACGCTGCGCGACAACTACGCCTATCGGCGTGAGTATTTTTGACTTGGGCCGTTCAGCATAACCGTTTTTTCACTACCTTTGCCCGCGATATGTACCGCAAGCTTATAAAACCGCTGCTCTTCTCGCTCTCGATCGAGCGGGCGCACCGGATCGTGGTGCTCTTCCTGCGCATCATCGGGCTCATCCCCGGCGGACGCTGGCTGCTGCACAAGTGCTATGCCGTGGAGCACCCCTCGCTCGAACGCGAGGTCTTCGGCATCCGCTTCAAGAACCCCGTGGGGCTGGCCGCCGGCTTCGACCGCAACGGTGAAGCCTATCGCGAACTGGCCGCCATGGGCTTCGGATTCGTCGAGATCGGCACCGTCACGCCGCGCTCCCAGCCGGGCAATCCGCGGCCGCGGGTCTTCCGCCTGCCCAAGGACCGCGCCATCATCAACCGCATCGGCTTGGCCAACCGCGGTCTGGAGGTCACCATCCGCCACCTGCGCCGCCCGCACGACGGCGTAATCGTGGGCTGCAACATCGGCAAAAACACCAGCACCCTCCCCGAAAACGCATCGGCCGACTACCTGAAGGTCTTCCGCAACCTCTACCAATACGTGGACTATTTCACCGTCAACGTCAGCTGCGACAACGCCTGCCGCGAAGGAACGACCCATACCCGGGAGTACATCCTGCGGATCCTCGACCCGCTGTTCGACTTCCGCCGCGGGCAGAACCAATACCGGCCGATCATGCTCAAGGTCTCGCCCGACATGCCCGACGAGGTGGTTGACCGCGTGGCGGACATCCTGCTCGAGACGCCGCTCGACGGCATCGTCGCCACCAACGGCACCTACCGCCGCGAAGGACTGCAGACGAGCCGCGCCTCGATCGAGAAGATCGGCAGCGGCCGGCTGAGCGGAGCCCCCCTGACCCGTCGGGCCGTCGAGATCGTCCGCCGCATCCACACCCGCTCGGGCGGCACCTATCCGATCATCGGCGTCGGAGGTCTGATGACCCCCGAAGATGTCCGGGCGATGCTCGATGCCGGAGCCGACCTGGTGCAGCTCTACACGGGTTATATCTACGAAGGACCGGGGCTCGTGGGCCGCATCTGCCGCCAGCTGATCGCCGACGGGCTGCAGAGCCAGACCGAGGCGGCCCGCACCGTTTCGGAGAGCTCCGCAGCCAAACCGGCCGACACCGAGGCTTCTGCCGACACCGACGGCCGGCCGCACCCCCATTCGGAACATACAGACTCCGGGCTCCCGGAGGCCACGCCCCGCACGGCCGGCCCTGCCGCCGCGCAGGCGGCTCCCGAAGAGTCCGGGAAACAGGCATAAAACCATGAAAGCAACGATCATTACCATCGGCGATGAGATTCTCATCGGCCAGATCGTGGATACCAATTCGGTCTCCATTGCCAAACACCTCAACTCGGCGGGCATCGTCGTGCGCGAGAAGATCTCGATCGGCGACGACCGCGAACAGATCCAGCAGTGCGTCGGCCGCGCCCTGGAGCAGTTCGAAGTGACGGTCATCACCGGCGGCCTCGGCCCCACGAAGGACGACATCACCAAAAAGACCCTGGCCGAAATGTTCCACAGCGGCATGCACTACGACCAGACGGTGGCCGACCATGTCGAGCGGATGCTCACGGCCCGCGGCATCGACTTCAACGAACTCAACCGTTCGCAGGCACTGGTCCCCGACTGCTGCACGGTGCTCTTCAACGCCCACGGCACGGCTCCCGGCATGTGGTTCGAACGCGACGGCCACGTGGTGGTCTCGCTGCCCGGCGTGCCGTTCGAAATGGAGCACCTGATGCAGGACGAGGTGATGCCCCGTCTGAAGGCCCGCTTCTCGCTGCGGCAGATCGTCCACCGTACGATGATCACCGCCGGACTGGCCGAATCGATGCTGGCCAAACGCATCGAAAGCTGGGAGAATGCCCTGCCGCCCTACCTCAAACTGGCCTATCTGCCCAATCCGGGCGCCGTACGGCTGCGCCTGTCGGCCTACGAGGTCGAGGGTGAGAGCGTCGCCCGCGAGATCGACCGCCAGTTCGAGAAGCTGCGCCAGCTGATCCCCCACAACGTCATCGGCTTCGAGACGGCCTCGATGCAGGAGCTTGTCCACGGCATCCTCACCGAACGCCACCTGACCCTGGCCACGGCCGAAAGCTGCACGGGCGGCACCATTGCCTCGCGCTTCACGGCCCTGCCGGGCGCCTCGGCCTACTTCCACTGCGGCGTGGTCTCCTACAGCAACGAGGCCAAGGTCGACGTGCTGGGCGTCCGCGCCGAGGACATCGCCCGCTACGGCGCGGTGAGTGAACAGGTGGCCCGCCAGATGGCCGAAGGAGCCCGCCGCGCAGGTCACGCCGACTACGCCGTGGCCACGACCGGTATCGCCGGCCCGACGGGCGGTTCGGCCGAGAAACCCGTCGGCACGGTCTGGATCGCCGTGGCTACCCCCACCGGCACACGGGCCGTCGTCAAGCAGTGCGGCACCGACCGCGGTCAGATCATCGACCGCGCCAGTGCTTTCGCCATCTCGCTGCTGCGCGACGCCCTCGACGGCGCGACGACCGAGCAGTAACCGCATAAACAACCGGACGGCACAGCGCCAACCCGGCGGAGAGAGAGGGGGGGGGGAAGGACCCGGCAGAACGGGAGAGAACCCGGCAGAGAGGGGCGGAGAGGAAAAGAGAACCCGGCGGAGAGAAGGGAAGAACCCGGCAGAGAGGGGCGGAGAGGGAAAGAGGACCCGGCGGGCAAAAGAAAAGCAGCCGCAGAAAAACACCGGATGAAAACGGCATCGCGGAAAATTACGGCCGGAAATAGGCGGCCGAACCGAAAAAAAGTCAACGCGCTTTGCGTTTTGACGAAAAGGTTGTATATTTGCAAGCCCAAAAAGGGCTTTAACAAAATTTTAGAACCATGAAAGTTTGCGAAATCACTGGCAAGGTGGCCGTTGTGGGCAACAACGTATCCCACTCCCACCACAAGACCAAACGCAAATTCAGTCCCAATCTGAAAACCAAGCGTTTCTGGTCCGAGCAGGAAGGCCGCTGGATCACCCTGAAGGTATCGGCCGCCGGTATGAAAACCATCAACAAGAAGGGGCTTGCAGTAGCCATGCGTGAGGCTGCCGCTCCCAAAAGCGTCTACTAAAATCAACTGTAACCCATGGCAAAGAAAGGCAACAGAGTGCAGGTAATTCTCGAGTGCACCGAGCAGAAAGAGAGCGGCGTTGCGGGAATGTCCCGTTACATCACCACCAAAAACAAGAAAAACACGCCCGAACGTCTCGAACGCAAAAAGTACAACCCGTTCCTCAAGCGTGTAACCTTACACCGTGAAATCAAATAGTTAGAAGAGCTCTATGGCAAAGAAAGTAGTCGCAACGCTGAAGACCGGTACAGGCAAGCAGTTCACCAAGTGCATCAAGATGGTCAAGTCCGACAAGACCGGAGCCTACATGTTCAAGGAGGGTATCATTGCCAACGACCAGGTGAAGGATTTCTTCGAAGAGAAGAAATAATCCGTATTTAAGAGTTGTTCTCTTAAATACAAAGGGCATCTCGCAAGGAGGTGCCCTTTGTGTATATGTGGGAGGGGAGGAGCGAGAAGCGCAGGCAAGGGGCGTGTCCCGTCGACAGTTCCGGCAACGGCTCCACCCCAACGCCATCCCACCGTCTCCCCCAGCGGTACGTCAGCGCCCCCGGAACGTGCTCACCACACCCTGCCGAGGATTTGGCGGTTCCGTTTGGCAGTCTCGACAAAAAGAGCTATCTTTAACGCAATTATCCGAAGCAGTGAACAACATGGACATCAAGACTATCGCTTTTCTGAACTGGCGATACCCGGGAGGGGGAGGAGAAACGGTAACCCATCACCTGGGACACTTCTTCTTGAAATACGGTTATCGGATTCTGGTCTACGGCGACCAGCTCAACGCGGATCTTATCACCGAGGCGGATCGGCAAGCCTTCACGATCCATGCCGTACCTCATCTGCCCAACGCCATAACTGTCGACAAGCAGGCCTTCTGCGAATCACTGAAGAAGGAAAATGTCGACTGTCTGATCGTCCAGGGCATCACCAACGCACCGTTCGAGGAGATCCGCCGCCAGGTAGGCTGCAAAATAATCTTCTGCCTGCACAGCATCCCAATGTGGGAAGTCTATGCCATTCGCAACAAACGGGTTCAGGATCTGCTGCGCAAGGATTTCGGATACCGAATGGAGTTTCTGCTGATCCGCCGTCCACTCAACCGGCTCACCAACAAGCCCAAACGGCGGACACTGAGGACCTATGCCAACATCCTGCCCTACGTCGACCGAATGGTCATGCTCTGCCCCGAATATCGGCAAGAGATGGAACAACTGCTGCGAAATTATCTCGGCCCGAAGCATGATATCCCGGCATCACGTTTCCTGTCGATCCCGAATCCGCTGCTTCCCCCCGAAGAGCCGGTACATACTCACAAGGAGAAGATCGTCCTCTATGTCGGGCGTCTGTGCTACGAAGACAAGCGAGTAGACCGTCTGCTCCGTATCTGGCACCAAATCGAACAGGCGGTTCCCGACTGGAAATTGCTGATCCTTGGACAGGGGGACGAAAAGGAGCAGCTGGAAAAGATGGCCCGACGGTTGAAACTCCGTCACGTCGAATTTTCGGGTTACCAAACAAATGTAGCCCCTTACTATCGCCGAGCCACGTTCGTCTGCCTGACCTCCAACTTCGAGGGACTTCCCATGTCGCTGCTCGAAGGGCAGCAATACGGTGCCATCCCCGTTTCCTTCGACTCCTTCGCCGCCATCCACAGCATCACCTGCCACGGCCAGGCCGGCATCGAGATCCCAGCCTTCAGTGAACGGGCCTATGCCCAACGGCTAAAGGAGGCGATGCTCGACGAGGAGGCCCAGACCCGGATGCGCGAACAGTGTTATCTGCAGGCGACCAACTACGATCTGGAACGAATCGGAGAAGAGTGGCTCAGACTTTTCAAGGAGCTGAACTGACATACCATGAAGAGAATCGCCTTCATCATCATCCGTTACGGCAAAGAGGTGAACGGTGGGGCCGAAGCCCACTGCCGCATGCTGGCCGAACGGCTGACTCCCTATTACGACGTCGAGGTGCTGACCACCACCATGCGGGTCTTCGACGACCGGTCGCAGGATTTTCCCGAGGGCATCACGATCGAAAACAAGGTTACGATCCGGCGGTTCAGCCCCCGGCCAATCAACGGTGAAGCTCACCGGCAACTCTATAAACGGGCAAAAAGGACACGGAGAATCCGGTTGTGGCTTCGGCGTGCGGGTCTTCTGTCGCTCATCTCCTCGCTCCACCCGGACTGGACGTCGGGGATCGAGGACGAGCGCCGTACCTTCGAATCACAGCCCGGCCACTCGCCGCAAATGATGGACTACATCCGGGACCACGGCAACAACTATCAGGCCCTGCTCTTCATGAACTACTATTTCAGCCAGACGGTTCTCGGAGCCACGATCGCCCCCGAAAAGAGCATTCTCATCCCGCTGGCCCACCCCAACCATTCGCTCTACTACGGCATCAGCGTCGGGATGTTTACCCGTGTAGCCCACATTGCCTTCAACACCCCGGCCGAGGAGCGGTTGTGCCGCCGGATCTTCGGCCGTTCGATGGCGCCGGGCAGCGTAGTAGGATGCGGCATCGAGGAGGTCGAACCGGCCGACTGGGACTCCGTACGAATGCGTTACGCCCTGCCCGAGCGGTACATCCTCTACCTGGGACGCGTCACGCGGCAGAAGATCGGCCGCATCATCCCCGAGTTTCTGAAATACAAACGGAAATACGGCGGCGATGTCAAGCTGGTGCTGGTCGGGGGCATCGATCCGGAGATCGAACGCCCCGATTCCGGGGAGGTCATTCTGACGGGATTTGTCGACGATGCCGAGAAGAGCGCCATCATCCGCCACGCCGCCCTGTTGATCAACCCTTCGGCCCAGGAGAGCCTTTCGCTGCTGATGCTCGAGGCGATGCAGAAACGCATTCCCGTGCTGGTGAACGGACAAAGCGAGGTGATGAAGGATCACTGCCGGTTGAGCGGTGCAGCGCTGTGGTACAATAACTGGCGTGACTTCCGGCGAAAACTGCACCGCCTGCTTGAAGACGGGGCACTGCGGCGGCAAATTGCCGAATGCGGTACGGCCTACGTCGAGAAATACTACTCCTGGGAGGTGATCATTCCCCGGCTGCGAGCCCTGATCGAGAGTCTCTGAGAGGGACCTGAGGCGGGGACAGGTTGACGGCAGGACCTTGTAGGACAACGGCAGAAAGGCACCAAATGGCGGCTGGAAGGTGACCGAGAGACAGCAAGGGAGAGGGGGGGGGCAACCCGACCGCATCACGACCGACCGCATCACGACCGACCCGGCAAAACCGGCTCTGCAAAATCCGGCTCTGCAAAATCCGGCTCTGCAAAATCCGGCCAGAACCCGCCAAAAAAGGACGGAACGCATGACAGCGTTCCGTCCTTTTCTGTTCTTACCGTACATGTCGAGAGGTCGCCCCCGATTCCCGGCCGAGGTCTCTTCTGCGCAGCCGTGTATCCGTCCCGGGTCCGCCTCAGAAACGGTGCACGGCCCGCACGAGGAACTTGTTATATTTCGGAATCTCCACCACGTACGGAGGTTCGATGCTCATGTGCGAGGTGTAGGCGTTCTTCTCATCCATCTCGGTCGACGAGAAGTAGTAGACCATCCGGTCCATACGTTTTCCGCCGGCATCCTTCAGGGCTTCGTTGAACTTGTTGCGGGCCTGACGGTCGTTGTGCAGACGCGAACCGCCGTTGTAGTTGTGGCCGATCGTCAGCAGTTCGTCAATCGAGGGGAGATACCACCCCTCGCCCTTGTCGCGGCACCACTTGAAGGCCGGGAAATCCTCCCACGAAAGGTTGTTCTCCTCGATGTAGCGGGCCACTCGGACCATGTTCTCCGCACCGTCGGTCCGGTCGTCGGCGCCGACCAGCCGCAGATCCGGTTTGCGGAATTCGCTCCAGTGGAGGTAGATCTCGTCGAGCGAAAGAACCAGGCCGTGGCGCTTGTCATCCGAAAGCAGGCACACAACCCCCTTCACGCCGTTGTAATCATACAACTCCCCGATCTCGTACTCCTTGAGCACATACTGCCCGCCGGCCGTCTGCGTCATGAGCGGTGCGGGGGCGACCTGCGGCTCCCCGGCAGGATTTGCGGCCTCGGGGACCGCCGGTACGGCAGGAACCGCCGCTCGCGTATAATACTCCATCTCGCCGTTGGCGTAGCGGATATAGTGGATCTCGGCCGTGGGCAGGAGATAGGTCGGACCCTCGGGATTGGAAAAGCGTTTGTAGCGGACACTCTCGGGCGAAATCTCGATCACCCGGGCCTCGATCTTCGTCGAGTCGATCTTCACGATCAGGTCCTGAGCAGAGGCTGCGAAAGCCCCGAAAAAGGCTGCCAGAAGCAGCAGTGCGATTCTTTTCATCTTCTCTGGTACGGGTTGTGCAGCAAAGATAACGCTTTTCCAAACATTCTTCGTATCTTTGTCGCAATTATGAACGCGTAAAAATTCCACACATGGCATTTTTCGATATTTTCCGCAAGAAACAGCAGGAGGCGCCCGCCTCCGAAGAGCAGCTCCGGAAGCAGCAGCAGGAGTTGGACGCCGGACTGGAGAAGACCAAGAGCGGTCTCTTCTCGAAGCTGGCGCGCGCCGTGGCCGGACGCTCGACGGTCGATGCCGACGTGCTCGACGACCTGGAGGAGGTGCTCATCACCTCGGACGTCGGCGTGGAGACCACCGTGAAGATCATCCGCCGCATCGAGGAGCGCGTTGCCCGCGACAAGTACATGAATACCTCCGAACTGCAGCGCATCCTGCGCGAGGAGATCACCGCGCTGCTTGAGGAGGCCCACGGCTCGGACACGCACTTCGGGCTCGACGCCCGCGAGGGCGAACCCTACGTGGTAATGGTTGTCGGGGTGAACGGCGCCGGCAAGACCACGACCATCGGCAAACTGGCCGCACAGCTCGTCAAGGCCGGGCGCAAGGTCTGGATCGGGGCGGCCGACACGTTCCGTGCCGCGGCCATCGACCAGCTGCAGGTCTGGGCCGACCGCGCCGGTGCCACGATGATTCACCAGCAGATGGGCTCCGACCCCGCGTCGGTGGCCTACGACACGCTCACCTCGGCCAAGGCCAACGGCGCCGACGTGGTGCTGATCGACACGGCCGGGCGTCTGCACAACAAGATCAACCTGATGAACGAGCTGACGAAGATCCGCAACGTCATGGGCAAGGTGATCCCCGGCGCCCCGCACGAGGTGATGCTCGTGCTGGACGGCTCGACCGGACAGAACGCCTTCGAACAGGCGCGGCAGTTCACCCAGGCCACGCAGGTCACCTCGCTGGCCATCACCAAGCTCGACGGCACGGCCAAGGGCGGCGTGGTGATCGGCATCAGCGACCAGTTCCACATCCCGGTGCGCTACATCGGCATCGGCGAGGGGATCGACCAGCTGCGCATCTTCGACCGCCGGGAGTTTGTCAACGCATTGTTCGGCCATGAAAAAGATTAACGTCATCACGCTCGGCTGCTCGAAGAACACCGTCGACAGCGAGCACCTCATGGCGCGGTTGGCCGCCGCGGGCTACGAGGTTCTTTTCGACAGCGACCGCACGGATGCCAAGGTGGTCGTGATCAACACGTGCGGCTTCATCGGCGACGCCAAGCAGGAGTCCATCGAGATGATCCTCCGCGCCGCCGAGGCCAAGAAGGCCGGACGCATCGAGCACCTCTTCGTCATCGGATGCCTCTCGGAGCGCTACGCCGACGAACTGCGCCGCGAGATTCCCGAAGTGGACGAATACTTCGGGGCCCGCACGTGGGACGGCATCGTCCGCGCACTGGGGGCCTCGGAGGATCCCGAGCTGGTGACCGAACGCCACCTCACCACGCCGAAACATTACGCCTACCTGAAGATCTCCGAGGGGTGCAACTGGAAATGCGGCTACTGCGCCATTCCGCTCATCCGCGGACCACACGTTTCCGTACCGATCGAGGAGCTGGAGGAGGAGGCCCGCAAACTGGCTGCCGCAGGCGTGCGCGAACTGATCGTCATCGCGCAGGACACCACCTATTATGGACTGGACCTCTACGGCAAACGCCGCCTGGGCGAGTTGCTGCGCCGTCTGTGCCGCATCGACGGCATCGAGTGGATCCGCCTCCACTACGCCTATCCGGCGGCCTTCCCCGAGGATGTGATCGAGGTGATGGCCTCGGAGCCCAAGATCTGCAAATACCTCGACATCCCGTTCCAGCACATCTCCGACGCACAGCTCTCGGCCATGCTGCGCCGCCACACGAAGGCCGAAGCGCTGGAGCTGATCCACAAACTACGTGCGGCGATCCCCGATCTGACGCTGCGCACGACGCTGCTTGTGGGCTATCCGGGCGAAACGGAGGCCGACTTCGAGGAGCTGCTCGACTTCGTGCGCGAGGTGCGCTTCGAGCGGCTCGGCGTCTTCGCCTACTCCGAGGAGGAGGGGACCTGGTCGGCCGAGAAACTCCGCAACGACGTCCCCGAGGAGGTCAAGCAGCAGCGCGTCGAGCGCATCATGGCGCTGCAGAACGAAATCTCGCTCGAGAACAACCGCCGCCGCGTGGGACGCGAGGAGCGGGTGCTGATCGACTCGCGCCAGGGCGACTGGTATGTGGGCCGCACGCAGTACGATTCGCCCGAGGTCGACCAGGAGATCCTCATCCCGGCCGGAGAGAAACGGCTGCTCAAGGGCCACTTCTACCGCGTGCGGATCGACGCGGCCGAGGACTACGATCTCTACGCTTCGCCCATCGGCAAATAAAATAATTTGTGTTTTATCCTTTTTTTGCTTACCTTTGAAAAAGCAAAACGGACTCATACCGACACCGATGGCCGATAAAAGCGTGATAACGAACATCGAAGCCCGTGTCTGGCAGTTGATCGACGACCACAAAAGGCTTTCCGAACGCTGCAGCGAGCTGACCGCCCAACGCGATGCCCTGCGCATCGAGAAGCGTTCGCTCGAGGAGCGGATCCGGATTCTGGATGCCGAGGTAGCCAGGATGCAGCTTGCCGAAGGTCTTGCCGGCGGAGGTCCGAATCGCGAAAAGGCGAGGGCACGTGTCAACAGACTGATGCGGGAGGTTGACAAGTGCATCGCACTGCTGGGCCAATCCGCCGCACTCCCCGATGCCCCATCGGCCAAAAACGGGAAGTAGAGCGTAACCCGAGACGAAACGAATATAAAAAAACAGAAAATGGCAAAACAGGCGATAACCCTCAAGATAGCCGGCAAAAGCTACCCTTTCAACATCGAAAGCGGAAAAGAGGAGGCCTATCGTCTGGCCGAAAGAGAGGTAAACTCCTATGTCGCGCTGATCAAGCAGCAGAACATCAAGGGTTGGGGTGAGCAGGATTACCTGGCCATGGCCGCCCTGAAGTTCGCCATCGCAAACGTCAGCATCCGACAGAGCCGCGAACTCGACAACGAGGATCTCAAACACCTCGAGAAGATCAGTTCCGACATCGACACCTACCTCAACACCCTCTGACCGGAGGGGGCCTCCAGGGGGGCTAATGGAGCAACGGAGCAACGGGGCAACAAAAGAGCAACGGGGCAACGGGGCAACGGAGAAGGAGGGAGAAGACGGAGAAGGAGGGAGAAGACGGAGAAGGAGGGAGAAGACGGAGAAGACGGAGAAGGAGGGAAGGTCGTAAGGACGCTCTGAGGGGAAGGACGAACAGGAGGAAAAAGAAAGACGAAGAGAGGAGACAGACGAGACGAAAAATTACCGGAGGAATCCGGCCGAAAGGGTTGATCCGAAACGGAGGGCCCGAAAGCCGGAAACCCGAACCGATAGCAAAAAGAGGGGCCGCAGGCGGCATACGAACCGCGCCCAACCTCGACAACGTTCTTTTTACATATCAGAATCTACCCGCATAGATTCCTTAAAGCTTTGCGAAACTGAACACTTTTTATATTGGGGCAACTCCCGATGCTTCAAAATCAGGCCTTACTACCCGCATTGGGGAGTGCGTTACGGCGCACCGTTGGAAGATTGCGATACTCGGAGCCCCCACACATGACCTATCTTGCAGATTCGTCAAACGAGACTAAGGAAGCTATGCGGTTTTTTTTTGAATTTACTAACTAACACCTATTTATAAATTAAAAACACGTAAAGACCAATGTATACCACCATTTTGGTAGCCTGCATCTCGGCAGTGGTCGCCATTGCGATTTACGCGGTGATTACGAACTTCGTCGTCAAGAACACGATCCGCAAACGCCGCGATGCCGCACTCAAGGAGGCCGAAGCCGAAGCCGAGATGATCAAGAAGGAGCGGATCCTTCAGGCCAAGGAGAAGTTCATCCAACTCAAGAGCGAATACGACCGTCAGGTAAACGAGCGCAACCAGAAACTCAACCAGAGCGAACAGCGCGCCAAGCAGCTCGAGCAGAACCTCCAGAACAAGGAACGCGACCTAGAGAACAAGCTCCGCGACAACGATCGTCTCAAGGAGCAGATGCAGAACCAGTTGCAGATCCTCGAGCACAAGAAGGAGGAGATCGACCAGGTGCGCCGCGAACAGAACGTCCGCCTCGAACAGATCTCCGGCATGAGCACCGAGGAGGCCAAGAACATCCTCATGGAGAACATGAAGGCCGAGGCCAAGACCGAAGCCGCCGCCTATATCAACGAGACGATCGAAGAGGCCAAGATGACCGCCACGAAGGAGGCCAAACGCATCATCGTCGCCTCGATCCAGCGCGTGGCCACCGAAACCGCCATCGAGAATGCCGTCACGGTATTCAACATCGAGAGCGACGAGGTCAAGGGCCGCATCATCGGCCGTGAGGGCCGCAACATCCGTGCCCTGGAGGCCGCCACCGGCATCGAGATCATCGTCGACGACACCCCCGAGGCCATCATCCTCTCGGGATTCGACCCCGTGCGTCGCGAAATCGCCCGTCTGGCACTCCACCAGCTCGTCACCGACGGCCGCATCCACCCGGCCCGCATCGAGGAGGTCGTAGCCAAGGTCAAGAAACAGATCGAGGAGGAGATCGTCGAGGTCGGCAAACGCACGGCCATCGACCTGGGTATCCACGGTCTGCACCCCGAGATGATCCGTCTGATCGGCAAGATGAAATACCGTTCGTCCTACGGCCAGAACCTGTTGCAGCACGCCCGTGAGACGGCCAACCTGGCCGGTATCATGGCTTCCGAACTGGGTCTGAACCCCAAGATCGCCCGCCGTGCCGGTCTGCTGCACGATATCGGCAAGGTGCCCGACGACGAGCCCGAACTGCCGCACGCAATCATCGGCATGAAGCTCGCCGAGAAATACAAGGAGCGCCCCGAGGTCTGCAACGCCATCGGCGCCCACCACGACGAGGTGGAGATGACCTCGCTCATCGCCCCGATCATCCAGGCCTGCGATGCCATCTCGGGAGCCCGTCCGGGAGCCCGCCGCGAGGTAGTCGAGAGTTACATCAAGCGTCTGAAGGAGATGGAGGATATCGCACTGTCGTACCCCGGCGTCGTGAAGACCTACGCCATCCAGGCCGGACGCGAACTGCGTGTAATCGTCGGAGCCGACAAACTCTCCGACCAGGAATCGGAGGGACTCTCGCACGATATCGCCAAGAAGATCCAGGACGAGATGACCTACCCGGGCCAGGTGAAGATCACCGTCATCCGCGAAACCCGCGCCGTCGCCTACGCCAAGTAGCCCGGAGGGGCCGAACAAGGGGGGGGGCAGGCGATACAGAGCCGGGACGATGCAGGGACCGGGCGATACAAGAGCCGGGGCGATGCAGGGACCGGGAGATGCAAGAGCCGAACAATGGAACCGGACAGAAACGAACGAATCCCCCGAAACTCGCAAATAGGAAAACCCTCGAAAAATTCGAAACACCACACACAAAAAATCCTTCGGTCGGTTCCGAAGGATTTTTTGTACACCAACCGGCAAAAGAGACAGAAGCCATGAAACCGGAAATCCGCCGCGAACTCCGCGACTATATCGAGCAACAGATCATCCCCCGCTACCGGACGTTCGACCGGGCGCATAACCTCGACCACGTACGCGCGGTGATCGACCGCAGCCTGACGCTGGCCGCCGACTGCGAGGTCAACGCCGAAATGGTCTACACGATCGCCGCCTACCACGATACGGGACTCGTCAACGGCCGCGAGCACCACCACCTCGACGCGGGGCGCATTCTCGAAGCCGACCCGGAACTGCGCCGCTGGTTCCCGGAAGAAGAGATCCGCACGATGCGCGAAGCCGTTGAGGACCACCGCGCCTCATCGGATCACGCCCCGCGTTCGATCTACGGACGCATCGTTGCCGAGGCCGACCGACAGATCGACCCCGAGACGGTCCTCCGCCGCACGATCCAGTACAGCCTGGCCCACTACCCGGAGCTCGACCGCGAGGGGCACTTTGCACGCTGTGCCGGACATCTGCGGGGAAAATATGCCGAAGGGGGCTACCTGCGGCTGTGGATCGTCCCCTCGGAGAATGCCCGACGTCTTGACGAGCTGCGACGGATCATCAACGACGCGCAGCTGCTGCGCGACCGTTTCGACCACCTGTTCGACATCGAGATCCGAACATCCGGATTATAACCGAACCGCCGCATTTCGGACCGGCAGTCCCCGGCAGACTCCGACAAAAGACCTCCCGGATGAATCCGCTTCAAACAGAAAGCTCACGGACGCGGGCAGGGAGAGCGACTCCGACAGGAGAGGATCCGCACAGACCGCCGTCCAAAGACCCGACCACGCAACGGCTGCCCCGGAAACGGGCCTCTCGCCCGGGGAAAATGCGGTCCGAAGGACAAAAAGGAGGAATTTCTTACGGATTTTACCTAAAAAAGCGTACCTTTATGAAGTTTTGCTGCGGCCGACGGCCGGCATGACACCAAGCCGAGCTTCACACTAATCTGAACCAATAAAACAAACGATGAAAAAATTCCTTTTGTCGGCCTTTGCGCTCACTCTGGCAGGGTCCGGCTTCGCGGCGGCAGATCAGCCCGCGATCGTTCCCGTACCCCAACAGGTCACCAGCAACGGCTCGAAAGCCGTCACCCTGACGGCCGACAGCCGTATCAGCATTCCACGCTCGGACAAGGCGCTGCGCGGTGCCGCGGAGCTCTTCTCCCGACAGATTGCCCGGGAAGCGAATCTTGCGCTGAAGGTCGTCGAGAAGCCCGAGGGCAATATCCGTCTGGCCATCGATCCGAAGCTCGGCGAAGAGGCCTATCGGCTCGACATTACGAAGCAGGGTGTCGATATCCGGGGCGGAGCGCCGGCCGGAGTCTTCTACGGACTGCAGACGCTGCGGCAGTTGCTGACCCAGTATGGCGCGACGCTCCCCGAGGTGACGGTCGAGGATGCCCCCTCGTTCGGATACCGCGGGGCGATGCTCGACTGCTGCCGCCACTTCTTTTCGGTCGACGATGTCAAGACCTTCATCGACATGCTGGCCCTGCACAAGATCAACCGTTTCCACTGGCACCTGACCGACGATCAGGGCTGGCGCATCGAAATTCACCGCTATCCCGAACTGACGCGCGTCGGTTCGCAGCGCGCCGAGACGGTCCTCGGACACAACTCGCCGGCCTGTGACGGCATCCCCTACGGCGGCTACTACACCCAGAAACAGATCCGCGAGGTGGTGGCCTATGCCGCCGAACGGTTCGTCACCGTGGTTCCCGAGATCGAGATGCCGGGCCACGCTTCGGCCGCTCTGACAGCCTATCCCTGGCTGGGCTGCGCCGGCGAAGGATACGAGGTGCAGCCCCACTGGGGTGTCTTCCCCGAGGTCTTCTGCGCCGGCAAGGACTCAACCTTCGAGTTCATGCAGAACGTGCTGGCCGAGGTGATCGAACTCTTCCCCTCGGAATACATCCACGTGGGCGGCGACGAGTGCCCGAAGGATAACTGGAAGATCTGCCCCAACTGCCAGAAGCGCATTCGCGACGAAAAGCTCAAGGACGAACACGAACTGCAGAGCTATTTCGTCCTGCGCATGGAGAAGTGGCTCAACGAGCACGGACGCCACCTGATCGGCTGGGACGAGATCCTCGAGGGAGGCATCTCGAAGAGTGCCACCATCATGTCGTGGCGCGGCGCCAAGGGAGGCATCGCCGCAGCCCGTTCGGGCAACAAGGTGATCATGACGCCCAACACCCACTGCTATCTGGACTACTATCAGACCGAGCAACCCCTGGGCAACGAACCGTGGGGAATCGGCGGATACGTTTCGGTCGAGAAGGCCTACTCGCTCGATCCCTACGATCAGCTGACCGAGGCCGAGCGCCCCTACATCCTCGGCGTACAGGGCAACATCTGGACCGAGTACATGGCCTCGCTGGCCCACGTCCAGCACATGGTGCTGCCGCGCATCGCCGCACTGGCCGAGGTGGGATGGGCATACGACCGCCGCGACATCAACGACTTCCGCCGCCGCATGGAGAATCTCCGCAAGATCTACGAGCGGTGCGGATACCGCTACGCCCCCTACTTCTTCGAGAAACCCGTGGCCGGGGAATAGCGCCGAGACACAGAACTACCGGCTGAAGCACCGAAAACAACAGAGGGGGGGGGCCGCAGGCGATACCGGCACGGCGGACCCTTTTCCCCCCCCCCCGACAAAAAAGCGGAGATCCTTTCGGGGATCTCCGCTTTTTCCTGCCGCAGACGGCGCCTACTCAACGTCGTGCGGGAAATACTTCATGTACTGTACGCGCTGGAAGAATTCGCCCTGCGACGAGCCGTAGTCCATCCGTCCGCGGAAGGACTCCAGCGTATCGAAACCGTGGCGCGCAGCCCACTCGTCGACGAAGCGGCCGATCTGCCCGATCACCTCATAGCCGTGCTTGTGGATGGCCGTGCAGACCTGAACGGCCTTCGCGCCGCACAGCAGCGCCTTGACGGCCGCCGCACCGTCGTGCACACCCGTCGAAACGGCCACGTCCAGCTGCGGCAGGACGTGCGAACAGAGGGCCGTGCTCCGCAGCACGTTGCGCAGTTCGCTCGGCTCGCTGAAGGGATCGGCCGGCTGGAGAGTCATCTTCTCGATGTCGATATCGGGTTCGAAGAAGCGGTTGTAGAGCACCACGCCCTTGGCACCGCGGGCCAACAGCGTGTCACACGTCGAGAGGACGTTCGTCAACCGCATCGGGAGCTTGACCGATACGGGGATCTTCACCGCCGAGGCCACCTTGCGCACGATGTCGGCATAGTGCTGCTCGATCTGCGCGGCCGAAGCGTGACGGTCCGTTGGCAGCACGAAGATATTCAGTTCGAGGGCCGAGGCTCCGGCAGCCTCCATCGACGTGGCGTAGTCGATCCACGCCTCGCCCGTGCCGATGCAGTTGATGCTTCCGATGACGGGTACCCCCAGGGCGGCGGCATCCTTGACCAGCTGCAACAGTTCGGCCTTGTAGGCGTCACCCAGATAGCGTTCGAGATACTCGCCGGCATCCCCGTAGCCCTCCATCTTGTCCAGCGAGGCGGCCTGACGGTAGATCTGCTCCTCGAAGATCGACTTCAATACGACGGCGCCCGCCCCGTGGCGTACGCACTCCTCGATATGGGTCTTGTTCGACGTGTAGGGCGAACTGCTCACAACGACCGGACTCGAAAGTTCGAGTCCCAGGTATTCGGTTTTCATCTTTCTATGCGTTTTTTGGTAATCCGTTATACAAAAGGAATCTTCACCACCTCGGCGCGCACGGGCTTCTCGCGGATGATGACATCAACCTGCGTGCCGACTTTGGCAAAGGGAGTCTCGACGTAGCCCAGCGCCACGCCCACCTTCAGACACGGCGACATGGTGCCCGAGGTGACGTGGCCGATCGCACGCCCTTCGGCATCGGCCAGCGCGTAGCCGTGGCGCGGAATGCCTCGCCCGACCATCTTCAGCCCGACGAGCCTGCGTGCAACGCCCTCTGCCTTCTGGCGCTCCAACAGCGGACGGTCGATGAAATTCTTCCCCTCGGCGAACTTCGTGATCCAGCCCAGCCCCGCCTCGATAGGTGAGGTTGTGTCGTCGATGTCGTTGCCGTAGAGGCAGAAGCCCTTCTCCAGGCGCAGTGTGTCGCGCGCTCCCAGACCGATATTCTTCAGTCCGTACTCGGCACCGGCCTCCCAGAGGGCCTTCCACAGCCGGGCGCCATCCTCGTTGGCCACGTAGATCTCGCAGCCTCCGGCACCCGTGTAGCCCGTGATCGAGAGGATCGCCCGGCAGCCGGCCACCTCCATCTTGCGGAACGTATAGTACTCCATCTCCTCGACCGGCTCCGTGCACATCTTCTGCACGATCTTCATGGCCAGGGGTCCCTGTACGGCCAGCTGGCAGATCTCGTCCGAAGCGTTGTAGAGCTCCTTGCCGGCTCCGGCCTCCATGCCGAACTCCTCGCCGCCCACGCGGCAGATGTGCGCCCAGTCTTTCTCGATATTGGCGGCGTTGACGCACAGCATGTAGGTCTGGGCGTCGATGCGGTAGACCAGAATGTCGTCGACGATGCCTCCGCGGCCGTTCGGCATGCACGAATACTGCACCTTGCCGTCGTAGAGCTTCGACACGTCGTTGGTTGTGATGCGCTGCAGCAGCGCCTCGGCCCTGGGTCCCTTGACCCAGATCTCGCCCATGTGGCTCACGTCGAAGACGCCCGCACCCTGACGCACGGTCATGTGCTCGTCGGTGATGCCCGTGAACTCGATGGGCATGTTATAACCCGCAAATTCGGCCATCCTGGCCCCTGCGGCGATGTGATAATCGGTAAATACGGTGGTTTTCATATCAGGTGTTTGGTGGTTACTCGCGACGTTTCACGCCCAGACGCGGACAGCGGTGGAACTCCTTCGTGCGGTCGAACAGGTAGCGGTAGGTCGTGTGGACCTTGTGGCGCGTGGCGCAGACGTAGGTCTCGATCATGCGGTTCATCACCGGGTTGAAGTCGCCGATCCACGCCAGCTCCATCGTCTTGTAGGGGTTCTTCGTCAGCTCGAGGAACTCGTAGTACTTGACCATGATGGCCGACTCGACCCCCTTGCCGTGGAATTCGGGCGTAATGCCGAAGATCACCCCGAAGATGCGGTCGCACGACTTGCGCACCTTCAGGTCCCACATCAGGCGCAGCTTCTGCCACAGCCCGAACTTGCCGTTGAACTTGCCGATCAGGCGGTTCAGGTCGGGCACCGTGATGAAGAAGCCGATCGGCTCGTCGTTGAAGTAGGCGAAGAAGATGATGTTCGGGTCGATGATCGGCTTCATCTCGTGGACCATGGCCAGCGCCTCCTCCTGCGTCATGGGCTTCACCCCCGAAAAGAGGGCCCAGGCCTTGTTGTAGATCACGCGGAAATTCTCGGCCGCCTCCTCGAGATTCTTCATGTCGATGTGCTCGACGCGGTAGCCCGGCACGGTATAGAGCCGCTTGGCGCGGGCGAAGATCTGCTTGTTGGCCTCCGAGTTGTTCACGCGCCAGATGAAGCTGTGCTGGTTGAAGTAGTTGCGGAAGCCGTAGTTTTCGAACAGATCCTTGTAGTAGGGCGGGTTGTAGGGGTTCTTGTAGAGGGGCTGGAACTCATAGCCCTCGACCAGCAGGCCCCACCAGTCACGGCGCTGTCCGAAGTTCACCGGGCCGTCCATGGCCTCCATGCCGCGGCTGGCGAGCCACATCCGTGCGGTGTCGAACAGCAGGTTGGCCACCTCCTGGTCTTCGATCGATTCGAAGAAGCCGCAGCCGCCCGTGGGCTGCTCCTCCAGAGCGGCCTTTTCGCGGTTGTAGAAGGCCGCGATACGGCCCACGACCTCGCCCCGTGCGTTGCGCGCCACCCAGCGGATGGCCTCGCCGTCGGCAAACAGGTCGTTGCGCCGGGGGTCGAAGACCTCCAGCACGTCGACGTCCAGCGGGCAGACCCAGTTGCGGTTTCCCTTGTAGATGCGTTTCGGGAGGTCGAGCCACTCGCGCTCGACAGTCGGCGTCGTAACCTCCTGCAACGTATATTTCTCCTTATTCATCGGCTTGAGCGTTAAATTCGATGTTTACAACGTTCAAAGGTAACAATTTTTTCCTTATTTTTGTTCATCTGCCAAATTTCCGGATCCGAATGAACAAAAGCCTCGAACAATACATGCCCGACGGGAGCAAACTCCCCTATCGGTTCATGAAATACCGCATCCACAAGATCCTGCTCGTCTGCTGCAGCTACGACGGCTACATCCTCGAGGAGGACGGCCACATCGAATCGCAGATCAACCAGGAGTACATCGACCTCAACATGTCGAACCCGCCGTCGCTCACGCGTGTCAGCTCGACGGCCGAGGCGCTCGAGGCCCTGGCCGAGGACGACTCCTACGACTTCATCCTGACGATGTACAACGTCGGCGAACCCGACGTCTTCGCCTTCGCCCACATCGTCAAGGAGCGCCATCCGCAGATCCCCGTAGCGCTGCTCACCTCCTTCTCGAAGGACATCTACCGCCGCATCGAGGAGCAGGACCACTCGGGCCTCGACTACATTTTCTCGTGGCACGGCAACACGGACCTGATCATCGGTATCATCAAACTCATCGAGGACAAGATGAACGCCGACGAGGATATCCTCGAGGGGGGCGTGCAGGCCATCCTGCTGGTCGAGGACTCGATCCGCTTCTACTCGACCTACCTGCCCGAACTCTACAAGCTGATCCTACTGCAGAACACCGAATTCCTGAAGGACGCCTTCAACGAACAGCAGCAGGTGCTCCGCAAACGGGCCCGTCCGAAGATCCTCCTGGCACGCAGCTACGACGAGGCCGTCGAACTCTACGACCGCTACCACAAGAACCTGCTCGGCGTAATCTCCGACGTGGGGTTCGTCCTCCACCGCAACGCCCCCTCCGAGAGCGAGAAGCTCGACGCCGGAATCGACCTCTGCCGCCGCATCAAGCAGGACAATCCGCTGATGCCCGTGCTGCTGCAGTCGTCGCAGACCTCCTTCCGCGAACAGGCCCGGGCGCTCGGCGCCGGCTTCATCGCCAAGAACTCCAAGACGCTGCTCTCCGAGCTGAGCGACTACATCGCCAAGGAGTTCGCCTTCGGCGACTTCGTCTTCGAGGACCCCGAGACCGGTGCCGAAATCGGCCGCGCCAAGGACCTCACGCAAATGCAGCAGATGATCGCCACGATCCCCGACAAGGCCTTCGAGTACCACACCTCGCAGAACCACCTCTCCAAGTGGCTCTATTCGCGCGGACTGTTCCCGCTGGCCGCCTCGATCCGCCAGTACAACAAGAGCCACTTCTCGTCGGTCGAGGAGCACCGCCGCGTACTGGTCAACCTGATCCGCGACTACCGCACGCTGCTCGGTCAGGGTGTCGTGGCACGCTTCGACCCGGAGACCTACTCCGATGCCGTGGCCTTCGCCCGCATCGGCGAGGGTTCGCTCGGCGGCAAGGCCCGCGGCCTGGCCTTCATGAACTCGATGCTCACCAAGCACCGCCAGTACGACAAACACGAGAACGTCCGCATCATGATCCCCCGCTCGGTGGTCATCGCCACGGAGTATTTCGACGAGTTCATCCACCGCAACGGCCTGCAATACATCATCTCGCAGGACTTCTCCGACGAGGAGATCCTCTCGGAATTCGTCACCTCGACCGTGCCGCAGCGCCTGCAGGAGGAGCTGAAGGCCTACATCCGCACGGTCCGCACGCCGCTGGCCATACGCTCCTCGTCCAAACTCGAGGATTCGCACTACCAGCCCTTCGCCGGCATCTACTCCACCTACATGATCCCCTACACGCCCAACGAGGATCAGATGCTGCGGCTCGTCCTGCGCGCCGTCAAGAGCGTCTACGCCTCGGTCTACTTCGCCGCCTCGAGGGCCTACATCGCCTCGTCGCAGAACCTCATCTCGGAGGAGAAGATGGCCGTCATCATCCAGGAGGTCTGCGGCACGGAGCAGAACGGGCTGTGGTTCCCGACCTGCTCGGGCGTCGCCCGCTCGATCAACTACTACCCGATCGGCGACGAACAGCCCTCGGACGGCGTCTGCAACCTGGCCATGGGTCTGGGCAAACTGGTCGTCGACGGCGGCCGTACGCTGCGCTTCTCGCCCCGCTACCCGCAGAAGGTGCTCCAGACCTCGACCCCCGAATTGGCGCTGAGCGACACGCAGACCGAGGTGCTGGCCCTGAGCCTGCGCCCCGAGGAGTTCCGCACCTCGATCGACGATGCGGTCAACCTGCGCCGCCTGACGCTGCGCGAAATCGGCGACTACCGCAACTCGCGCTACGTCTGCTCGGTCTGGGACCGCGAGAACGAACGCATCTCGGACAGTCCGTTCGACCGCGGGCGCAAGGTCATCACGTTCAACAACATCCTCAAGTACAACACCTTCCCGCTGGCCGAGATCATCTCGGACATCCTCCGCATGGGGGCCGAGGAGATGCGCTGCCCCGTAGAGGTGGAGTTCGCCGTCAATATGGACGTCGCCCCCGGCCAGCAGCAGATCTTCAACCTGCTGCAGATCCGCCCGATCATCGACAACCAGGACAACCGCGCCATCGACTGGTCGAAGGAGGACCCCGCCCGGGCACTGATCTACGGCGAACAGGCCCTCGGCATCGGCATGATGGCCGACCTCGCGGACATCATCTACGTCAAGAGCGACGCCTTCGACTCGCTCTCGACCGAAAAGATCGCCGACGAACTGCTCCAGCTGAACAACCGCATGCGTGACGAAGGACGCTCCTACATCCTCGTCGGACCGGGCCGCTGGGGATCGTCGGATCCCTATCTGGGCGTTCCCGTCAAGTGGAACCACATCTCCGAGGCGAAGGTCATCGTCGAGTGCGGCATCGAGAAGTTCGAGGTCGAGCCCTCGCAGGGGACCCACTTCTTCCAGAACGTCACCTCGCTGGGGGTGGGCTATCTGACGATCAGCCCCTTCCGCGGCGACGGCATCTTCCGCGAAGAGGAGCTCAACGCCCGCAAGGCCCTCTATGAGGGGGTCTATCTGCGTCAGGTGCGCTTCGAACACCCGCTCTGGGTCTGCATCGACGGGCGTTCGAGCAAGGGCATGGTCCGGGAAGCACAGAAAGACTAAAATTTCCCGAAATTTTCCCGAAGAAAGTTACAATCCATAAGAAATATTGCTATATTTGTAACAGAAGAATACCAAACCTAAAAACTTCAAAGCTATGAACGTAAACAAAATCATGACGGAACTCGAGCGTAAGCACCCCGGCGAAAGCGAATATCTGCAGGCCGTACGCGAAGTGCTGATGACCGTCGAGGAGGCCTACAACCAACACCCCGAATTCGAGGCCAACCGCATCGCCGAACGGATCGTCGAGCCCGACCGCATCTTCACGTTCAAAGTCGTATGGGTAGACGACCGCGGCGAGGTGCAGACCAACCTCGGCTACCGCATCCAGTTCAACAACGCCATCGGCCCCTACAAGGGCGGTCTGCGTTTCCACCCCTCGGTCAACCTCTCGATCCTCAAGTTCCTCGGTTTCGAGCAGATCTTCAAGAACGCCCTGACGACCCTGCCGATGGGCGGCGCCAAGGGCGGCTCGGACTTCAACCCCAAGGGCAAGTCGGATCGCGAAGTGATGCGCTTCTGCCAGGCCTTCATGACCGAACTCTGGCGCCACATCGGTCCCGAGACCGACGTCCCGGCCGGTGATATCGGCGTCGGCGGCCGCGAAATCGGTTACCTCTACGGCATGTACCGCAAACTCGCCCGCGAGAATACCGGCGTACTGACCGGCAAGGGCATGACCTACGGCGGTTCGCTCATCCGTCCCGAGGCTACGGGCTTCGGCGCCGTCTACTTCCTGCGCCAGATGCTCCAGAAGGCCGGCATGGATATCAAGGGTCAGACGATCGCCATCTCGGGCTTCGGCAACGTCGCCTGGGGTGCCGCCAAGAAGGCCACGGAACTCGGAGCCAAGGTCGTGACGCTGTCGGGTCCCGACGGTTATGTCTACGATCCGGACGGTCTGAACGACGAGAAGATCAACTATATGCTTGAGCTGCGGGCCTCGAACAACGACGTCGTGGAGCCCTACGTGCAGAAGTTCCCCGGTGCGAAGTTCTTCGCCGGCCGCAAGCCCTGGGAGGTCAAGGTCGACATCGCCATGCCGTGCGCCACGCAGAACGAGCTGGACGGTGAGGATGCCAAGAAGCTGCTGGCCAACGGCGTGAAGATCGTGGCCGAGGTTTCGAACATGGGCTGCCGTCCGGAGGCCATCGACGCCTTCATCGCCGCCAAGATCCCCTACGGACCGGGCAAGGCCGTCAACGCCGGCGGCGTGGCCACCTCGGGGCTGGAGATGACGCAGAACGCCCAGAAGCTCAACTGGACGGCCGAGGAGGTCGATGCCAAGCTGCACCAGATCATGTCGTCGATCCACCACGCCTGCCTCGAATACGGCACCGAAAAGGATGGCTACATCAACTACATGAAGGGCGCCAACATCGCCGGCTTCATGAAGGTGGCCAAGTCGATGGTCGAGCAGGGCATCCTGTAACTCCGCGACTCTCCGAAATACGAAAGGCCGTCCGACATCGGACGGCCTTTTTTGTGCGATCGCCCCCCCGAAACGGCTCCGGCGGGAAAATGCTTATGCTGAAAAATGCAGGGTTCATCATCAAACTCCGCCGGATGGTTGAATTTATTTGATGCTGTCGATGCGGTGTTCTACCTTTGGTTGCAGTCAAACCTCTAAACACGTTACGGATTATGACACACATTCGGAAAATCACCAACACCCTGGCAGCCGTAGCACTGGCCTGCCTGACGCTGGCCTCGGCAGCCTGCTCGGACGATGACGACAACAACACCCCGGCCCCCGACAAGCAGGGAGAGGCCCTGACGCTTCAGGATGTCGCCGGGAGCTACGCCGGAACGTTCGACTTCACGGCCGAGCCCAGCGAACTGAACCCCAAACCCGAACCGCAGACCGATATCGCCGTTTCGCTCGAGGTGAACGAGAAGGGCACGCTGCATTTTGCCGAGTTCCCGGCCGCCACGCTGGTCGAGGCGCTGCTCGGTGATGCCGCCTCGGGCGTGATCGCGATGCTGGGGACGGTCACCTACGACGCCGCGATCGGCACCCCGACGGCCGACGCCTCGAAACTCACGGCCGCACTGACGACCCCCGATCTGGAGCTCTCGCTGATGGCCGGCGCCCTGAAGGTGCAGATTGCGATCGAAGCCCCCGAGCAGCTCTCCTACACGAAGGGGGGGGGCAATCTGACCTTCACGCTCAAGACCCTCCGCTGCACGCTTAACGACGAAGACCCGATGGATCTGGTCAACACACTGACGTTTACGGTTCAAAAGCAGTAGACCGCAGGACGTCGGACATTGCGGAGATGCGGCCCGCGGCCGGACGGCCGGTGACGAGCGATGGTGCGAAACGCCGTCAGGCCCCGCCGACAAGCGACAACAGGTCACGCTTCCCGTCTCCGGAGAGGGGCGGCAACAGGGAAACGCCGCCGGCCGGGCCCTCTTCCGATTCCGGCGATCCGCGCCGAAAAAAAGGGCTGTCCCCGATTGGGAACAGCCCTTTTTCATGCCTTGTCGGCCAACGGCTACAGACGCGCCTTGATCGCTTTGGTGGCCTCCTCGTAGCCCGGCTTCTCGAGCAGGGCGAACATGTTCTTCTTGTAGGCCTCGACCCCCGGCTGGTCGAACGGATTGACACCCAGCAGATAACCGCTGATGCCGCACGCCTTCTCGAAGAAATAGAGCAGCGAACCGATCACCTCGGCCGTTACGGCCGGAATCTCCACCCGCAGGTTGGGAACCCCGCCGTCGACGTGAGCCAGCTGCACGCCCAGTTCGGCCATGCGGTTGACCTCCGAGATACGCTTGCCGGCCAGGTAGTTCAGACCGTCGAGGTTCTCCGGATCGGATTCGATAACCACCTTAGCGGCGGGCTGCGCTACGGAGATGATCGTCTCGAACATCTCGCGCTCACCCTGCTGGATGTACTGTCCCATCGAGTGCAGGTCGGCCGTCAGCGTCACGCTGGCCGGGAAGATACCCTTGCCCTCCTTGCCTTCGCTCTCGCCGTAGAGCTGCTTCCACCACTCGTTGATGTACTGCAGACGGGGTTCGTACGAACCGAGGATCTCGATCTTCTTGCCGCCCTGGTACAGCAGGTTGCGCACCACGGCGTAGATGGCCGAGGGGTTCTCGGCAAAGGGAACCTCCTCCGAGGTGGCCTTCTCCATCTCCTGTGCACCGCGCACCAGCGCCCGGACATCCACGCCGGCCACGGCCAGCGGCAGCAGTCCCACGGGGGTCAGCACCGAGAAGCGGCCACCCACGTCGTCCGGAATGACGAAGGTCGGATAACCCTCCTTCGTGGCGAGCGTCTTCAGTGCGCCGCGCGCCTTGTCGGTCACGGCCACGATCCGCTCGGCAGCACCCTGCTTGCCATAACGGCGCTCAATCTCGGCCTTGATCAGGCGGAAGGCGATGGCCGGCTCGGTCGTCGTCCCCGACTTCGAGATGACGATCGCGGCAATCGAGTGCTCCTTCACAGCCTCGAGCAGTTCGGCCGTATAATCCTCCGAAATATTCTGTCCGGCAAAGAGCACCGTCGGGTTCCTGTGCTCCTTGTGCAACAACTCGAAGGGGTTGCTCATCGCCTCCAGAACGGCCTTCGCACCCAGATACGAACCGCCGATACCAATGCAGATCACCACGTCGGCCCGGGCGCGCAGTTTGGCCGCCTCGGCCTCGATGGCGTCGAGATCCGCCTCCGTGATCGACGACGGAAGGTGAATCCATCCCAGAAAATCGTTGCCGGCACCCTTGCCCGAGTGCAGCAGGGCGTTGGCAGCCTGCGCCTTGGCCTCCATCTCGGGGGTGATCTCCACACCCGCCTTCGAGATGTCCAGTTTTACGTTTTTCATATGCTTGTCAAATGAGTTTGGTTGTCAACAGTTGCATCTCGCGCCGGGCCGACGTCCCTTCGTAAAGCACGCGGTAGACCATCTCGGCGATGGGCATCTCGACGCGGTGGCGCGTATTGATGTGGCGGATGCAGTCGGCGGCGAAGTAGCCCTCGGCCACCATCGTCATCTCGTTCAGTGCGCTCTTCACCGTGCAGCCGTGGCCGATCAGCAGTCCCAGCCGGCGGTTGCGGCTGTAGGTCGAGTAGCAGGTCACCAGCAGGTCGCCCAGATAGGCCGAGACCAGCGTGTTGCGGCGGTCGGGATAGCTCTCCTCCAGGAAGCGCGTCATCTCACCCGCCGAATTGGCAATGAGCACCGCCAGGAAGTTGTCGCCATAGCCGAGCCCCACGGCCAGCCCGACGGCCAGTGCGTAGATGTTCTTCAGTATGGCTGCATATTCGATGCCATAGAGGTCGGTCGAGTAGCTCAGGCGGATGCTCTCGCCGGCGAAGCGCGTCCCGATCAGGCGGGCATTCTCCGGATCGGTGCAGACGACCGTCAGATAGGAGAGCTTTCCGCGCGAGACCTCCTCGGCGTGCGACGGTCCCGTAAAGAGTCCCAACTGCTTGTAGGATAAGTTGTAATGGTCATGAACATACTCCACGACGGTCTGGTAGTCGCCCGGGACGATGCCCTTGATGGCCGAGACGATGAACTTCTCCTTGAGCGAAACGGTCAGCGGCGCCAGGAAATCCTTCAGGTAGGCCGACGGCGTGGCCAGAATCACGATGTCGGCGCGGCTCACCACCTCATCCAGATCGTCCGACACGGCGAGCGTCGCGGGATCGAACTCCAGATCGCTCAGATAGCGCGGATTGCGCCCCTCGCGGCGCAGCGAGGCGAGCACTTCCGGGTTGCGGACATACCATCCCACGCGTTGTCCGTTGGCGGTGAGCAACCCCACCAGAGCCGTAGCCCAGCTTCCATAGCCGATCACCGCACATCGCGCGTCGGTTCCGATTTTGTATTCCATGCAGAAATGCGTTTATTCCACAAACGTTTATTCTACAAAGATAGCAAAATTTGGGAATACCGTCCAACTTTTTGCACGGCTTCGTCGCTCCGCAGCCATTTTCCACAGGCCGCTATCCGGTGCAGCCCCTCTTCTGAAAACGACAAAATCGACGGTCGATGAAAAAAATACGCCCCGTGATGCTCCAATTTCCGAGGGTTTTTGCTACCTTTGTCCAGATATGTCCGCACGCGGGGGCCCGAAAGCCGAATACCCCGCGTATCCAATTGACAATAAACGATTTTAGAAAACATACAGAGTTGGGTGTAGCCTTATGGGAATCTTTTCTTTGACACAGGAGCTGGCCATCGACCTCGGAACGGCCAACACGCTGATAATCCACAACGGCAAGGTCGTTGTCGACGAACCCTCGATCGTCGCCCTCGACGTCCATACCGGCAAACTCGTCGCCATCGGACAGCAGGCCCGCCAGATGCACGAGAAAACCAATCCGAACATCAAGACCATCCGTCCGCTCAAGGACGGCGTGATCGCCGACTTCAACGCCACGGAACTCATGTTGCGCGGCATGATCAAGAAGGTCAAGACCTCCGGAAGCCTCTTCGCCCCGTCGCTGCGCATGGTCATCTGCATCCCCTCGGGTTCGACCAACGTCGAGATCCGCGCCGTGCGCGACTCGGCCGAACACGCCGGCGGCCGCGAGGTCTACATGATCTACGAACCGATGGCCGCCGCCCTCGGAGCCGGCCTCGACGTCGAAGCACCCGAAGGCAACATGGTCATCGACATCGGCGGCGGTACGTCGGAGATCGCCTGCATCTCGCTGGGCGGCATCGTCTGCTCGGAATCGATCAACACGGCCGGCGACGTCTTCACCAACGACATCCAGAGCTACGTCCGCCAGCAGCACAACATCCGCATCGGCGAGCGTACGGCCGAAGCCATCAAATGCTCGATCGGCGCCGCCGTCTCCGACCTGGAGGAGGAGCCCGAGGATTTCGTCGTCACGGGCCCCAACATGCTCACGGCCCTGCCCCAGACCGTCTCGCTCTCCTACAGCGAGATCGCCTATGCCCTCGAGAAGTCGCTCACCAAGATCGACGCCGCCCTGATGAAGGTCCTCGAGTCGATGCCCCCCGAGCTCTATGCCGATATCGTCAAGAACGGCATCTACCTGGCCGGCGGCGGCGCCCTGATCAAGGGACTCGACCGCCGTCTGAGCGAGAAGACCGGCCTTCCGTTCCACATCGCCGAAGACCCCCTGCGTGCCATCGCGCGCGGCACGGGCATCGCCCTGAAGAACATCAACCGCTTCTCGTTCCTCATGCGATAGGGAATCGGCTGGCACATATTTGTTTACGGATTGCGGGCCTCGGTCCGCAATCTGAATTAAGGATCTATCCACATTTTTAACCGCGAATCACCTTGCGAAAGCTGATCGAGTTCATACGGAGCATCTATGTGGCGGTGCTCTTCGTGGTGCTGGAAGCCGTGGCCATCGGCTGCTACGCCCACTCCTCGAGCTACACCCAGGCCCGACTGCTCGCCCGCTCGAATCAGGTTGCGGGCGGGGTCCACGGTCTCTTCGCCGGCATCCGCCGCTACCTCTTCCTCGGACGCGAAAACCGGGATCTGGCCGACCGCGTCGCCCGGCTCGAAGAGCAGCTCGCCCAGTACCAGGAGGCCGAAACCGCCGCCCGGCTCGACTCCTACATGCAGGATATCGGCGAATCGAGATACCACTTCGCCACGGCCGTCGTCGTCGGCAACACCCTCAACCGCATGCAGAACCTCCTGACACTCAACCGCGGCCGCAAGGACGGCATCGAGGAGGAGATGGCCATACTGGCCCCCGACGGAGCCATGGTGGGCTACGTCGTCGCCTGCACCGAACGCTACTCCGTGGCCATGTCGGTGCTCAACACCTCGTTCCGCACCAGCGGCAAGATCGCCGACACGGACTACTCCGGATCGATCTACTGGGACGGCACCGACCCCGGTACGGTCACGCTGGGCGAACTCTCGAAGTATGCCGAACCAAAACCCGGCCAGGAGGTCGTCACGGCTGGTCTGTCGGAGTACTTCCCCGCCGACGTGCTGATCGGCTGGGTCGAAAGCGCCGAACTGAACGAAACCAAAACCTCCTACACCGTACGCGTGCGGCTGGCCGCCGAGATGTCGCGTCTGAACGAGGTGATCCTCGTCGCGGACCGCGACCGCTACGAAATCCGCGAGCTGCAGCAAAGCGATCAGGTCGAACAACATACCCGCTTGAACTGACATGTACCGTACCTTCCCATACCTCGGACTCTTCGTGGCCGCCGTGCTGCTGCAGATCTTCCTGTTCGACAACCTCTCGATCAGCATCTACCTCAACCCGCTGGTCTACATCGTCTTCATCGCCCTGCTGCCGCTCGACGCACAGCCCGTCACGCTGCTGGGCGCCGGGCTGCTGCTCGGCGTAGTGATGGACCTGGCCATGGGTTCGGCCGGCATCAACACCATCGCCACGCTGCCCGTCGCCTTTTTCCGCCCGCAGATAGCCGCCATGATCTGCGGCCGTGAGAATGTCCGCGAAGGGGGTATCCCCTCGCCGGGGCGTCTCGGCTCGCACAAGTTCTTCGTCTACCTGCTGACGCTGACGATGATCCACCATACGCTCTTCTTCCTGCTCGAGGCCCTCTCGTGGAGCCACCTGTTCCACACCGTGGTGCGCATCGTCGTCAGCTCGGCCGTCACGGTGGCCTTCAGCTGGATTATCACCCGCATCTTCACCGCCAAACTCCCCGCACGCGTATGAGTGATTCGGAAAGCTTCCTGAGAATGAGGACCCTGCAGGTCATCGTGATCTTCATCTTCGCGGTGATCCTCCTGCGGCTGGCCTACATACAGCTCTTCGACCGGCGTTACGCGGAGCTGGCCGAGGCCAACGTCCTGCGCCACGTCGTACAGTACCCGCCGCGCGGCGAGGTCTTCGACCGCAACGGTGAATACCTCGTCCAGAGCCGCGAGTGCTACGACCTGATGGTCATCTACCGCGAAATCGACCGGCGCGGATTCGACACCGCCCGGCTGTGCGAGGTGGCCGGCATCTCGCGCGAAAAGCTCGATCGCGAACTCGCCAACGCCCGGGTCCGCCCCCGCGCCCCGCGGCTGATCACGAGCTACATCCCCAAGGAGGACAAACTGCGCTTCGACGAGGGCAACTTCCGCGGCTTCTACACCGTCTACCGCACCGTGCGGCAGTATCCGCGCAAGATCGGCGGCAACCTGCTGGGCTACGTCAGCGAGGTGAACGACACCTATCTCAAACGGCATCCCGAATACAAGGTGGGCGACTACGTCGGCATGAGCGGCGTGGAGTCGGCCTACGAGCCCGAGCTGAAGGGCAAGAAGGGGGTCAAGATCCAGGAGATCGACACCCACGGCGCCATCAAGGGCTCTTACCTGAACGGCCGTTACGACTCGGTGCCCGAACCGGGCAAATACCTCGTCAGCACGATCGACGCACGGCTGCAGCTGCTCGGCGAGGAGTTGATGCGCGGCAAGGTCGGCGCCGCGGTGGCCATCGAGCCCTCGACGGGTGAAATCCTGATGATGGTCTCCTCGCCGACGTACGACCCCGACGAGCTGGTGGGCCGCGAACGCGGCAACAACTACATGAAGATGCTCTACAACAAGCGCAAGCCGCTGTTCAACCGTGCCGTGAAGGCCAAATACCCTCCGGGCTCGACCTTCAAGCTGGTGCAGGGGCTGATCGGCCTGCAGGAGGGGGTGCTGCACCCGTCGGACCTGCACGTCTGCCACAACGGCTACCAGGCCGGACGCCTCAAGATGGCCTGCCACTCCCACGCCTCGCCGCTCGACCTGCGCTTTGCGGTGGCCACCTCGTGCAACGCCTATTTCTGCTACGTCTTCCGCGACATCCTCGACAACCCGAAATACGGCAGCGTCAAGGAGGGCTTCGACGTCTGGAAGGAGTATGTCGAGAGTTTCGGATTCGGCCGCAAGCTCGGTTCGGACTTTCTGGACGAGGGCAACGGATATGTCCCCGACCGCGCCTACTACGACCGCCAGTACCGCGGTTCGTGGAACTCGCTGACGGTCCTCTCGCTCTCGATCGGACAGGATGCCCTGGGCTGCACGCCGCTGCAGCTGGCCAACCTGGCCTGCATCATCGCCAACCGCGGCTACTACTACATCCCGCACATCGTCAAGCGCATCGAGGGTCGGGATTCGCTCGACCGCCGCTTCTACGAACGCCACTACACGAAGGTCGACCCGAAACACTTCGACCCGATCGTCGAGGGCATGTGGCGCGGCGTGAACGTCGGCGGCACCTCGACGATGGCCCGGCTCGAGGGTTGGGACGTCTGCGGCAAAACCGGTACGGCCGAAAACCCCCGCGGCCGCGACCACTCGACCTTCCTGAGCTTCGCCCCGAAGGACAACCCGCGGATCGCCATCTCGGTCTACGTCGAAAACGGCGGTTTCGGCGCCACGTCGGCCCTGCCGATCGCCAGCCTGCTCGAGGAGTACTACCTCACGGATACGATCCGACGTCCGGCCCTGCTGGAATATGTCAAGAACATGCAACTCTATTACCCGGCCTATGACAAGTAACCGGCATACAGGCATTTTCGACGGCGTCGACCGCGGTACGGTGCTGCTCTACGTCCTGATCGTCCTGGCAGGATTCGTCTCGATCATCTCCGCCTCGTACGACGACACCATCGCCCGGACCTTCTCCTTCTCGCACTTCTACATGAAGCAGCTCATCTGGATCGGTGTGGCCTGGACCACGGCACTGGTCGTGCTGCTGCTCGACGAACGCTTCTACCACATGTTCGCCTATCCGGCCTACTTCGCCGGACTGGCGCTGCTCGTTGCCGCGCTGCTCTTCGGCCGCGAGGTCAACGGCGCCAAGGCCTGGTTCGAATTCGGATCGGTGCGCGTCCAGCCCGTCGAGTTCGCCAAGATCGCCACGGCCCTGGCCCTGGCCCGCGTGATGAGCAACTACTCCTTCTCGATCAACCGCCCGGGCGACCTCTTCAAGGTGGCCCTGGTCATCTGCATCCCGCTGCTGATCATCATCCTGCAGAACGACACCGGTTCGGGCATTGTCCTCTGCTCGTTCCTCTTCGTCCTCTACCGCGAGGGGCTCAACAAGTGGCTGTGCATCCCGGTGCTGCTGATCGGCGCGCTGTTCATCGTCTCGTTCCTGCTCTCGCCGATGGTGCTGCTCGTGACGCTGATTCTGGTCTGCACGCTCTCGGAGGCAATGATGAACGGGCAGTGGCGCTCGCGGATCATCTTCCTGGCGGCGCTGATGCTCTCGAGCATCCTGCTCTGTCTGGTCGCAGCCCTGGTGAGCCCCGGCAAGCTGGACATCTACCACAGCCTGCTCATCATGACCGCCGTGGCCGTGCTCTTCGTCGCGGGATACGCCCTGCGCACCCATCTGACGAACCTCTTCATCCTCATCGGACTGTTCGTCGGGTCGATGATCTTCCTCCCGACGACCGACTACATCTTCAACTCGATCCTCAAGCAGCACCAGCGCGACCGCATCCTGAGCTTCCTGGGTATCATGAGCGACCCGCTGGGCACGGACTACAACGTCAACCAGGCCAAGATCGCCATCGGTTCGGGCGGGCTCTTCGGCAAGGGGTTCCTGCACGGCACCCAGATCAAATACGGTTTCGTCCCCGAAAAACACACCGACTTCATCTTCTGCACCGTCGGCGAAGAGTGGGGATTCCTCGGCACGACCTTCGTGCTGACGCTGCTGTGCCTGCTGATCCTGCGGCTGATGCGCATGGGCGAACGGCAGGAGGAGCCCTTCGGCCGCATCTACTGCTACTGCGTGGCCTCGATCCTGCTGTTCCACGTGCTGGTGAACGTCGGCATGACCATCGGCCTGATGCCCGTCATGGGTATTCCGCTGCCGTTCATGAGCTACGGCGGATCGTCGCTCATCGCCTTCACGATCCTGCTCTTCATCGCCATCCGTCTGGATGCCTCCACCCGCCACTTCTCCCTCAACCGCATCGCCTGACAACACCCTGCATACACCCAAAAAAACCATGATACGCTACAACCCCAAAGGACTGACCTCCGCCGAGGTCGAAAAGAGCCGCTCGGAACACGGCAACAACGTCATCACCCCGCCGAAGGATGACTCGGCGTGGAAACTGCTGCTCGAAAAGTTCCGCGACCCGATCATCCGCATCCTGCTGCTGGCCGCCGTGCTGTCGCTGGCCATCGGCTTCGTCCACCAGGATTTCACCGAGTCAATCGGCATCATCTGCGCCATCATCCTGGCCACGTGCGTGGGCTTCTGGTTCGAGTGGGACGCCCAACGGCGCTTCCGCCGCCTGAACCAGGTCAACGACGACATTCCGGTCAAGGTGATGCGCGAGGGCTCGATCCGCGAAATCCCGCGCCGCGACGTGGTCGTGGGCGACGTGGTCTACATCGAAGGGGGCGAGACCGTCCCGGCCGACGGCGAACTGGTCGAGGCCGTCTCGCTGAAGATCAACGAATCGACCCTCACGGGCGAACCCGAGGTCGACAAAACGGTCGACCCGGCACACTTCGATCCCGAAGCGACCTATCCGTCGAACGTCGCCATGCGCGGCACGACGGTTGCGGACGGCTACGGCGTGATGGTCACCACGGCCGTGGGCGACCGCTCCGAGGCGGGGCGCGTCACCGAGCAGTCGACCGTCCAGAGCGACGAACAGACCCCGCTCGACCGCCAGCTGACCCGCCTTTCGCACCTGATCGGGCGCGTGGGCATCCTTCTCTCGGTGCTGATCTTCTGCGTCATGCTGGGCAAGGCCTTTCTCGTCGGAGACTTGCTCCAGCAGGACTGGCTCACCATCTCGCAGCACGTACTGAACATCTTCATGGTCTCGGTGGCCATCATCGTCATGGCCGTGCCCGAGGGACTTCCGATGTCGATCACCCTCTCGCTGGCGATGTCCATGCGGCGGATGCTGAAGACGAACAACCTCGTGCGCAAGATGCACGCCTGCGAGACGATGGGCGCCGTGACGGTCATCTGCACCGACAAGACCGGTACGCTGACCCAGAACCGCATGCACGTCCAGGAGCTGGTGCGCTACGACGAACTCCCGGAGCGCGAATTTGCCGAGGTGGTGGCGCTCAACTCCACGGCCTTCCTCGATGCCGAGGGCAAGATCATCGGCAATCCGACGGAAGGGGCGCTGCTCGAATGGATGCGGCGCGACGGTCACGACTACGAGACGCTGCGCGCCGGAGCGAAGATCATCGACCGGCTGACCTTCTCGACCGAACGCAAATACATGGCCACGATCATCGAAAGCGGCCTCACGGGGCGCCGTCTGCTCTGCGTCAAGGGGGCGCCGGAGATCGTGCGCGCGATGTGCGCCGCCGACGGGCTCGACGAAAAGGTTACCGCCCAACTCACCGCCTTCCAGAACCGCGCCATGCGGACGCTGGCCGTTGCCTGGGCCGAAACCGCGGCGACGAACTGCACCGAGGCCGTCCGCGCCGGCGGGCTGCACTTTGCGGCCGTGGCGGCCATCTCGGACCCCGTGCGCGAAGATGTTCCGGCAGCCGTCGGGCAGTGCCTGCGGGCCGGCATCGCCGTGAAGATCGTCACGGGCGACACCCCCGCCACGGCGCGTGAAATCGCCCGCCAGATCGGTCTCTGGAACGACGCCGTGGACGGCAATCGCAACCACATCACCGGAGCGGAGTTTGCCGCCATGAGCGACGAGGAGCTGCTCGGCAGGGTCCAGGAGCTGAAGATCATGTCGCGGGCCCGTCCGCTCGACAAACAGCGGCTGGTCAAGCTGCTGCAGCAGTGTGGCGAGGTGGTCGCCGTGACGGGCGACGGCACGAACGACGCCCCGGCACTGAACTTCGCCAACGTCGGCCTGTCGATGGGTTCGGGAACCTCCGTAGCGAAGGATGCCTCGGATATCACGCTGCTCGACGACTCGTTCACGTCGATCGCCACGGCCGTCATGTGGGGGCGCTCGCTCTACCGCAACATCCAGCGCTTCGTCCTCTTCCAGCTGACGATCAACGTCGCCGCCATCCTGATCTGCTTCATCGGTTCGATTTTCGGCACCGAGATGCCGCTGACCGTCGTGCAGATCCTCTGGGTCAACATCATCATGGACACCTTCGCCGCCATGGCCATGGCCTCGCTTCCGCCGAGCCCCGAGGTCATGCAGGACAAACCCCGCTCGCGCGACGAATTCATCATCTCGCGGTCGATGGCCCGCACGATCTTCACCTGCGCCGGCGTGATGGTCGTCGCGCTGCTGGGGATGCTCTTCGGCTGGACGCTGCGCGACGGAGGCCTCTCAGTTCACCAGCTGACGATCTTCTTCTCGACGTTCGTCTTCCTGCAGTTCTGGAACATGTTCAACGCCAAGGGATTTGAAACCCGCCACTCGGTCTTCACCCATCTGAAGGGCTGTCGCGAATTCTTCCTGATCCTGGCCGCCATTGCCGTCGGTCAGATTCTGATCGTCGAGTTCGGCGGGCAGGTCTTCCGCACCGTGCCGCTGTCGTGGCCGGAATGGGCCGAGATCATCGGACTGACCTCGCTGCTGGCTTTCGGAGGTGAAGCCGTCCGGGCGCTGGGCCGCAGGAGAAAATAAAAATTTCCGAAAAAAGACCGACATGATGCTCAAACCACAGGCTCTCGCACTGTTCGTCGCGCTGCTGCTCTTCAGCCTCAAGGCTCGGGCACAACTCCGTGACAGCACAGCCCTGCAACCCGACAGCATCCTCCTGCAGCAGCGTGGCAACACGGCCCTGACGCCCGACAGCAGCATCTCCCTGCAGAGCAACAATTCGGTCCTGCAGCACAGCTACACACACCTGCGCCGCGACAGCGTGGACTGGAGCGCCGGCGGCGCATTCCGCAGGCGGATCGACCGCCACACCTCGACGAAAGCCTACCGGATGCTCTTCATCGGTACGCCACTGATCGTCGGCGGCGTCATCATGCAGAGCTACGACCGGCATTTCCAGCGTCTGAGAAACGGCCACGTCCCTTCGTTTCACCAGAAGTACGACGACTGGCTGCAGTATGCCCCGGCAGGAGCGATGCTGGCCATGAAGGCGTGCGGTGTCAAGAGCCGCAGTTCGTGGGGCCGGATGCTGGTTTCGGACGCCTTCTCGGCCGGACTGATGGCCATCGCCGTCAACTCGCTCAAGTACACGTGCCGCGTCATGCGCCCCGACGGTTCGACGCGCAACTCCTTCCCCTCGGGCCACACCGCCACGGCCTTCATGACCGCCACGATGCTCCACAAGGAGTACGGCCACCTCAGCCCCTGGTACAGTATCGGCGGATATGCCGTGGCCACGGCCACCGGCGTCACGCGGCAGCTCAACAACCGCCACTGGATGAGTGACGTGATGGTCGGAGCCGGCATCGGCATCCTGGTCGCCGAATTCGGCTACTTCCTGGCCGATCTGATCTTCAAGGAGCGGGGACTGAACGTCTACGAAACCTTCTCGGTCCATGACCGCTACCGCCACCCGTCGTTCGTGGGATTCGCCATCGGCGTGATGACTATCCCCGGCAACTACACCACCCGCGAAGGGATGCGCATGCGTTTCCACGCGGGCCCCACGACCGGTGTTCAGGGAGCCTGGTTCGCCTCGCCCTACTGGGGAATCGGCGGGAGACTGACTTGTTCGAACCTCCGCACGGAGATCAACAGTGTCATCCAGGACGACAACTTCAAAAGTGCCTCGGTCTATGTCGGCCCCTACTTCTCGTATCCCGTCTCGCTACGTTGGCAGGTGGGTTCGAAACTCCTCGGCGGCTACGAATTCTACAAACGGTTCAAAACCTCGTTCGGCGACATTCCGGGACGCAACGGCGCCGCCTTCGCCACGGGTGTCTCGACCACCTATCTGGCCACGCAGAACCTCGGCGTACGCTTTGCCGTGGATTACGACCTGGCGCCGTCGCTCGTCCGCGGTTCGGGCGAGCCGCTGCACAAACTCTCCTTCGGCATCGAGGTCTGCGCCGTCTTCTGGCCCTCCGGAAGAGGAAAGGCGACCGCCCGGAGCATGGAGAGGGCAAATGGGGCGAGAAAATAGCCCGAAGAGAGGGACGAAAGGCTCGCACAAAAGGCTCACCGGAGAGAGGAACGGAAGGGTCCGAAGGAGCGGACTGCAAACGGCCCGAAAGATAAACGGGCTGCCGACGATCGGCAGCCCGTTTATCTTTCGGAACAAATGAAATATCAGAGCAGCGGCAATACGGACTCGCTCCGCGAAGGCAGCGTAACAGGAGCCTCCTTCACGTAATCGGGAATTACAACCCGTTCGTAGACCGATTCGATCTGCTCGTCGAGCGAAACAAGCCGCAATTCGGTATCGGTCATCGACTCGACCCGATAGCTGTGCGCCCAGGGCTCACCATCGGAATAGGCCCCCGAAAGGATCGTTCCGTTTTCGGAATCGGCCGTCATGCGACACGTCCCGGTGTAGGGGACATATCCGGCCGAAGTGAGATTGCCGATCTGCTGATAGAGCGTAAAACGATCCGTTCCAAGCTCCAGATAGACCCGCCCGGAGAGGGTCGTATCCTCGTTCCAGGAGATCAACATCCAGCCATTGGGTTGGATGGCAACACCTCCGTCTCCCCCATCATTTCCCTTTTTCGAGCAGGAAACCCCTGCAACGGCCAGCATCACGACGGCACAAACACCAAGTAGAAAATTCAAGCGCATGGACGACTCATTTTTTAAGCGACAGCAACTATGTGAGGTTTGCAAAGTTAGAAATTGATTCAGGAAATCCAAAACCGCGATCCGAAAAACCATTTTCTGACCAGCTTTTCCGCCCGCTGGCACAAAAAATGCACCACACCAAGCATCCCTTGGACAAAATCCGTCTGCAATGAAAATACGTCTGTTGCTGATCCTGCTGTTGTTCGTCGCATCGGTCGGGGTGCTCGTCTGGCTCTACGACGGGAAGGCCTTCCTGCCTCCGAAGCACGCCCGTTCGACGTGGCATGAAATCACGGCCGACCTGGAGGCCTGCGGACACCGCAAACATCTCAAGGCGCGTCAATACCGGCATTTTGCGAAGATCGCGGCCGCCGAGCATCAATACCCGGCCGAACGGCTCTTCCGGGCCATAGCCTGCTCCGAAGAGCTGCAGGAGCAGAACCTTGCTGCAGCCATTCACCGTCTGGGCGGCAACTACACACCCCCTGGGGATATTGCCCTGTACGGCAGTTCGACGGCCGGCAACCTGGAGCGCTGCATCGGGATCGAACGCTACCGCTTCGGCCGACATTCCGACGCGGAGATCCGACGGGTCATGAGCCGCGGGAACCGTTATGCCGCCCGGCTGCAGGTCTGGGCCGCGGCAAATGATCTGCGCCAGATCGTGCTGCTGGAGAGTCTGGAGCGGAACTCCGCGTCGGGATTTGCCGTCTGCCCCCGGTGCGGGAATCTCTACGCGACGACGTATCTCGACCGCTATTGTCCGCACTGTCTGACCGCCGGCGAGGAGTTCATCCGTTTCGAGTAGTCGGGCCGGCGGCATCACGCCACACAAAAAAAGCCGGACACGAAGCGTTGCAATCACATCCGCGCTCCATATCCGGCAAAAATTCGGGCCGCAGCCTTCCTCTGACTACTCCTCCTCGGCGTCGGGCTCCTTCATCGTGTGGTAGACGTTCACCACGTCGTCATCCTCCTCGAGGCGCTCGACGAGTTTCTCGACCGATTCGCGACCCTCGGCATCGAGTTCCTTCGTATCGGTCGGAATACGCACCGACTCACCCGATACGATCTCGAAGCCCTTGTCGTCGAGCCACTTCTGGATGGCACCGAACGACTCGTAGGGGGCATAGACCGTGATGCCGTCCTCTTCGGGGTAGAACTCGTCCACACCCAGGTCGATCATCTCCAGCTCGAGTTCCTCGGGATCGACGTTCGGAGCCTTGAACTTGAAGACGCACTTGTGGTCGAAGAGGAAGCCCACCGAGCCGCTGTTGCCCAGCGTACCGCCGCATTTGTTGAAGTGCATGCGGATGTTGGCCACCGTACGGTTGGTGTTGTCCGTGGCCGTCTCGACCAGGAAGGCGATTCCGTGAGGGCCGTATCCCTCGTAGATGACCTCCTTGTAGTCGGCCGCATCCTTCTCCGTGGCACGTTTGATCGCACGCTCGATATTCTCCTTGGGCATGTTCTCGGCCTTGGCGTTCTGGATCAGAATGCGCAGACGCGTATTGCCCGAGGGATCCGCTCCGGCGGCCTTCACGGCGATTTCGATCTCCTTACCCAGTTTGGTGAAGGTGCGGGCCATGTGCCCCCAACGCTTCAACTTCCGCGCTTTGCGGTATTCAAAGGCTCTTCCCATAAATAATGATGAATTTATTTTTTCGGATTTTTTCTTTCAGAGTGCAAAGGTATAAAATTCAGAAAAAAAAAGGAAACGCCGACAAAAATATTCCGCACGAATCTCCTTTCCGAAGCGGAGATTGTCAGAGGAATTGCCTATTTTTGCAGCGGAAACCGCCCGGCCGGGGCCGATCCGAAGGCAACACCCGGCACCGAACCGCCGCCCCGCCGGCAAACCTTTGCAACACGTAAAAAAGAGAATACCATGGAGATCAAAAGCCGTTTCGACCATTTCAACGTCAATGTCACCGATCTGGACCGCAGTCTGAAATTCTACGACAAGGCCCTGGGGCTGAAGGAGATCAGCCGTCAGAAGGCCGCCGACGGATCCTACGAGATCGTCTTCGTCGGCGACGGCGAGTCGTCGTTCAAACTCGAGCTGACGTGGCTGCGCGACCACGCCGCCACGCCCTACGAACTGGGTGACAACGAAAGCCACCTCTGCGTGCGCGTGGCCGGCGATTACGACGCCGTGCGCGAGTATCACCGTGCGATGGGCTGCCTCTGCTTCGAGAACCACGAGATGGGACTCTACTTCATCAACGATCCCGACGACTACTGGATCGAGATCCTTCCGCTGAAAAAATAACAAGGCCATGCAGAACATCAGCGACAAGAAGAACGCCCCCCTGCAGGAGGAGGTCGAACGCGCCGTCGAGGTGCTGCGCCGTGGCGGCATCATCCTCTACCCCACCGATACGGTCTGGGGCATCGGCTGCGACGCCACCAACGCCGAGGCCGTCGACCGCATCTACCGCCTCAAACGCAGCGAAAACAAGAAATCGATGCTCGTGCTGTGCGCCTCGGCCGACATGGTCGTGCGCTATGTCAACCGCGCACCCGGCATCGCCTTCGAGGTGATGGAGATGGCCACCACCCCGCTGACGGCCATTCTGCCCGGTGCCGCGGGCGTCGCCCCGAACCTCATCCCCGACGAGGGGACGCTCGGCGTCAGGATCCCCGACCACGAGTTCTGCCGGCGCATGCTGCGCGCCCTGGGACGCCCCGTGGTCTCGACCTCGGCCAACATCTCCGGCCAGCCGACGGCCGTCGGACTGCAGGACGTCGCACAGGAGATCGTCGACGGCGTCGACTTCGTCGTCAATCCCCGTTTCGAAGGCAAACCCACCCGCAAGGCTTCGTCGATCATTGCGTTCGGCGAAGGCGGCGAGGTCAAGATCATCCGCGAATAAGATGGCACGCACGCTTGTCACCCCCATCCAGAAACGCTTCTCGGACGTCGATCCCTTCCAGCACGTCAACAACGTCTCGCAGCAGATGTACTTCGACGTCGGCAAGATGGAGTATTACGATCGGGTGCTCGGCGGCGCCGACGCCCTGCTGGGCGATCTGCGCATCGTCACCGTCTCGACCTCAACCTCCTACATGGGCCAGGTGCGCATGACCGATCCGGTACGCATCACCACCACCTGCGAACGGGTCGGCAACAAGAGCCTCACGCTCTTCCAGCAGCTGCTCGTCGGCGACGAAGTGCGCAGCGAGAGCCGTTCGGTGATGGTCGTCTTCGACTTCCCGAATCAGTGTTCGCGCCCCGTTCCCGACGAGTGGCGCGAGCATCTGACGGCCGAATAGAGCGGCAGCCGCCCGTCGCTGCGCAGCGGCGGAAGATCCGGATGGCGCAGCGGCGGAAGATCCGGATGGCGCAGCGGCGAGAAGAATGAGCCGGGCGCAGCGAGGGGCGAGCCAGATGAAAGGGAAGAAGTGAGAGTCGAAGCGGGTGAGGCAATTGCGGCAGCGGAACCCGATGAAGGGACCTCGGCCGAAGAGTCCCGACGGGCATGACGGCGGCGGGGATGATGCAGGCTGTAATGATACCCCACGGCCACGAGAATCACCCCCGTGAAGATGCATCCGGCGGCAGTGAGATTCACGGCATTGAAGTGCGCCTGCCCGCGGGTGACGGCCAAAATACCCGCCGCCAGAGGCTGAATGTAGCGGTAAAGGGCCGTATGGACGGCCGTGAGCTTCTCCGTGCCGCGGTAGAGCAGGTACATCGGCAGCACGGTTCCCAGCACGAGGATGTAGGCCAGTTCGGCCTGGGCGCCGAGCGGCAGCCGCAGGAAATCCGTGTGGTCGACATACCGCCAGAAGAAGGGAGCCGTCACGGCCAGTCCGATGATGTAGTACCATCCCATCACCACCAGCGTGCCGTGGCGCTCGAGCTGCGGTTTGATCAGCACCGTATTGGCGGCTATGGCCACCACGGCCAGCAGCACGAAGAGATTGCCTTCGGCCTGGCTGCCACGCGTGAGCTCGAAGCCCTGGTTGAAGAGCAGAATCCCCGCCCCGAGCAGAGAAATCACGATCCCGACGGCGCGTCCCGGCAGATAGCGGTGCGGATGCAACAGGTGGTCCAGCAGCAGCGTGATGGCCGGACCGAGCGTCGCGATGACCGAAGCGTCGATCGGCGAGGTGGCCGACGCCCCCTTGAGCAGCAGGTACATCCATCCGTAGACGACCAGCAGCGAGACGAGCAGGATCTTCCCGGCATCGCGCCACCCGAGGCGGAAGGCCCCGCGCGAAAACAGCGCAAAGGGGATGAAAAACAGTGCCGCCGAAAGGACCTGCAACATGAAGATCTGTTCGAAATCCAGCCAGTTGCGCGAGAGCGAGACATAGAACGAAAAGTCCGCTCCGAAAAAGAGGTTGGCGAAGATCAGGTCGAAGTGATAATGCGTCTTTCCCACGAATGCTTCACCCGGCAATTTTCGCACCGAACCGATTTTTACGTATCTTTGCCGCGGCATTCGGCCCGCAAAGAGGGCCGGCGCCAGAATCAAACAACCGTAAATTCCTTCCATTCACACCCTACGCGACGATGGACAAAGGAAAACTCAAAGGTCATGCAGCCCTCTGGGCCGCCAACATCATCTGGGGTCTCAACGCCCCGATCGGCAAAAGCGTACTGGTCTCGGCGGCCAACCCCTCGGGGATCAGCCCCTTTGCCATGAGCGTCTACCGCATGGTGGGGGCGGCACTGCTCTTCTGGGCCGCATCGCTCTTCCTGCCCCGCGAGCGGGTTTCGCGCCGCGACATCGTGCTGCTGTTCTTCGCCTCGCTGTTCGGCATCCAGCTGAACCAGATGCTCTTCCTCTGGGGGCTGTCGCTCACCTCGCCGATCGACACCTCGATCATCTCGACGATCGTTCCCGTGCTGACGATGGTCCTGGCCACGCTCTTCCTGCGCGAACCGATCACCTGGCTCAAGGCCGGCGGCGTCTTTCTCGGATGCGCCGGGGCCGTGATTCTGGTACTGGCCAGCCAGCACGGCGCAGGGCATACCTCGAGCATCAAGGGCGACATTCTCTGCATTGTCAGCGCCATCAGCTATGCCACCTACCTCACGGCCTTCCGCGATGTCATCGTACGCTATTCGCCCGTCACCTCGATGAAGTGGATGTTTCTCTTTGCGGCCGTCGTCGCCGTGGGGATCTACTACCGACCGCTCATCGAGGTCGACTACGCATCGCTTTCGCCGCGCACATGGGGCGGCATCGCCTTCGTGGTCATCGGGGCCACGTTCCTCTCCTACCTGCTGGTACCCATTGCGCAGCGTTATCTGCGGCCGACGGTCGTCTCGATGTACAACTACGTGCAACCGGTGGTGGCCGTGCTCTTCACCGTAGCCATCGGGCTCGATACGTTCGGTCCGACCAAGGGGTTCGCTGCGCTGTGTGTCTTTGTCGGGGTATGGCTGGTCACCAAGTCGAAGTCCCGCGCCCAGCTGGAGGCCGAGAAGGCGCAGAAGAAGACGACCGAAAAACCGGCCGCCGAAAAATAGGAGCCAAGCGAAAGACCGAGAAGCCGGGGGAGCCCAAGGTACCGGAAAGACGGAGGAGCCGAGAAACCGAAAAGACAGAGGCGCCGAGAGGACAGAGGTGCGGGGTTCAGAGGAGCCGGGAAGACAGAGGAGCCGGAGAAGCCGAAAAACCGGGAAGACAGCCAGAGAATCCAGAAACGTCGGAGGTATTCATCCAAAAGAAGGGCGAAACCTTTTTGCAGGTTTCGCCCTTCTTCGCTCTTTCGCTCCGGGATTCCGCTCCGTCAGGCCCCGGGCTCGGCGGAAGCATCCGCCTGTGCCGGTTCTCCGGCCTTGACCAGACCGCGTTCCGTCGCCAGCCGCTCCATCAGTGCGTAGGCCGCCCCGTATTCGTTCGGAATCTCGCCGTCGAGGATCGCATTCTTGATCACCTCCTTGATCTCGCCGATGACGCGGCAGGGGCCGATGCCGTAGGTCTGCATGATGATCTCACCCGTAATCGGCGGCTGGAAGTTGCGGATCCGGTCGCGCTCCTCGAGATCCTTCATCTTGCGGCGCACCAGCTCAAAGTTGGCCAGATAACGTTTCACCTTGGCGTCGATGCCCGAGGTGATGTCGGCCTCGCAGAGGGTCATCAGCGCCTCGACGTCGTCGCCCGCCTCGAACAACAGCCGCCGCACGGCCGAATCGGTCACCAGATCCTCCGAGAGGATGATCGGCCGCAGGTGGAGGAAAACCAGCTTCCGGACGAACTTCATGTGCTCGTTCAACGGGAGCTTCAGCTGGCGGAAGATCGCCGGCACCATCTTCGAACCGACGACCTCGTGGCCGTGGAAGGTCCACCCCACGCGTGGGTCGTAAGCCTTGGTCAGCGGCTTGCCGATGTCGTGCAGAATCGCCGCCCAGCGCAGCCACAGATCGTCCGAACGCCGCGCCACGTTGTCCAGCACCTTCAGCGTATGGATGAAGTTGTCCTTGTGGGCGTGTTTGCCGCGGCGCTCGACCCCCTTGAGGTTGTGCATCTCGGGGAAGATCAACTTCAGAAGGCCCGTCATTTCGAGCAGTTCGAAACCGATCGAGGGGACGGGCGAGGCGACGATCTTGTTCAGTTCGACGGCAATCCGCTCGCGCGAAACGATGCGGATGCGTTCGGCATTGCGGGCAATGGCGTCGAAGGTCTCCTCCTCGATCGTGAAGCCCAGCTGCGCAGCGAAGCGCACGGCGCGCATCATCCGCAGCGGATCGTCCGAGAAGGTGACGTCCGGATCGCACGGCGTGCGGATGATGCAATCCTCCAGATCGGACATCCCGTCGAAGGGATCGACCAGTTCGCCGAAGGTCTCGGCGTTGAGCGACCAGGCCATCGCATTGATCGTAAAGTCACGGCGGCGCTGGTCATCCTCGAGCGTTCCGGGCGAGACCTCCGGTTTGCGCGAATCGTGCGTATAGGACTCCTTGCGGGCCCCCACGAACTCCACCTCGATGCCGCGAGCCCGGACCATGGCCGTACCGAAGGTCTTGAAGATGGACACCCTGGTCCTCAACTCGCGGCCCAGGGCCTCGGCCAGCGCAATGCCGCTCCCGACGACCACCACGTCGATGTCCGTCGACGGACGCCGCAGGTAGTAGTCGCGTACGTAGCCCCCGACGACGAAGGCCCGCACCCCCTGTTCGTCGGCAAGGCGCGAGATCTGACGGAATATCGGATTCGAAAGCGGCACGCGGTTACTTGACATGGATCCTGATCGCATCGCGCCATACCAGATAACCCGCCCCCATCAGGTGCAGGCCGTCATTCGTATAACGGCGGTCGAGCCGCCCCTCGTCGTCGGCCAGCGCCCCCCACACGTCGAGATAGGTGACCCCCTTCTGGTGGCACAAAGCCTCGAGACGCTTGTTCGTCGGGACGATCAGATGCGCGTGTTCATAATGGCTGCGGTATTTCGTGAATCCCTCGCCGTTGACCGGCAGGATGCTCTGTACGTAGATCTTCGTCCATTTCGACTCCCGCTGGAAGCGGTCGATCAGCCGCTCGACGTCGCGCACGATCTCGTCGGGCGTGCGTCCCGCCGCCAGATCGTTCGTGCCGATCATTAGGAAGAGCTTCTTGGGATGGGCCGTCAGAATCGAGTCGAGCCGCCCGAGCAGCCAGTCCGAACGGTCGCCGCTGATGCCGCGGTTCTTGACGTGGCGGTTCTGGAAGAGTTCGGCCCACTCGCAGCCGTCGGTGATCGAATTGCCCACAAAGACGATGTCGCTCGAGTGGAGCGGCAGCACGTCGAAAAGGCTTCGCCGCTGGAAGTGATACTCCCCCTGAGCGAAGGCCGCCCCCGCAACGAGCAGGGCCGCGGCAAGAAGCAGCAGTCGTTTCATTCCTGTACGGTTTTCAGTTCGCGGCGGTAGAGCTGCACGGTATTCTCCAGCCCGTAGTAGAGGGCGTCGCAGATCAGCGCATGGCCGATCGAGACCTCGTCGGTCCAGGGGATGCGGGAGATGTAGTAGCGGAGGTTCTCCAGCGAGAGGTCGTGACCGGCATTGAGCCCCAGCCCCTGCCGCCGCGCCTCCTCGGCCGCCGCCACGTAGGGGGCAACGGCCGCCTCGGGATGCTGCGCATACCGGCTGGCATACCCCTCGGTGTAGAGCTCCACGCGGTCGGCGCCGCATGCCCGGGCCCCGGCCACCATCGCCGGCAGGGGGTCGACGAAGATCGAGACGCGGATGCCGTGCCGATGGAAGCGGCGCGTCACCTCGCTCAGGAATTCACGGTGGGCAAGCGTATCCCAACCGGCATTCGAGGTAATGGCGTCGGCGGCGTCGGGGACCAGCGTCACCTGCGTCGGGACGACCTCCGTCACCAGGTCGATGAACGACGGAATGGGGTTGCCCTCGATGTTGAATTCGGTGGTGAGCACCCGTTTCAGATTCCGCACGTCGTCGTAGCGGATGTGGCGTCCGTCGGGGCGCGGGTGCACCGTGATGCCGTCGGCCCCGAAACGCTCGATGTTGCGCGCCGCGAGGATCACGTCCGGAAGATTTCCTCCCCGGGAGTTGCGGATGACGGCAATCTTATTGATGTTTACACTCAACTTTGTCATAAAATCCGTATATTTGCTCTCGATATGCCGGAAGCCCGGAATGCCGAAGCCGTTGTCGAAGGCTGCACGAGGGCTTTTTCCGACGTGGTAAAGTTACGTATTTTTTCGAAACTCCGCCGATGAAAATCATACTTTTTTCCCGGCCCCTGGTCGCCCACACCGCCGGGGAGATCCGCCGGCTCTTCGAATCCATCCACCGTTTCGGATTCGATTTCGCGGTCAACGAGGAGTTTGCACCGCTGATCGAGGAGGCGCTCGGCGAGGCCGTACCTCCCGAAAAGATCTACCGCCGGCACGTGGGCCGGCAGCCCGACGGTACGGTGATGGTCTGCTACGGCGGCGACGGCACGCTGCTCGAAGGGGTGCACCGGCTGTGCGGCGCCCCGATCCCCGTCATGGGCATCAACGCCGGCCACCTCGGATTCCTCACCAGCGCCCCCAAGGCCGGCTTCGACCACCTGTTCAAAAACATTGCCGAGGGACGGCTGCAGACCGAACCCCGCTCGCAGCTCCACATCGAGGGGGACTTCTCGCGCCAGCCCGACACGCAGCTGGCCCTGAACGAATTTACGGTCCAGCGCCACGGCGCCGGCATGATCGCCGTGGAGACCTTCGTCGACGGGCAGATGGTCGCCACCTACCACGGCGACGGACTGATCGTCGCCACCCCGACCGGTTCGACGGCCTATTCGCTCAGTGCCGGAGGTCCCGTCGTGGCCCCCACGTGCCACTGCCTGACCCTCTCGCCCCTGGCGCCGCACAACCTCACGATGCGCCCCGTGGTGATCCCCGACACGGCCGTCATCACGCTGCGCGTCGACGCCCGCCGCTCGGATGCCTTCGTCACGCTCGACAACCGCAACTACCCCGTTTCGCACGGAGCCACGTTCACCATCCGCCGCGCCAAACAGACGATTTTTCTCGCCGTACCGCACAATATATCCTTTTACGACACGTTACGGGATAAGATGATGTGGGGAATCGATATCCGCAGTTGAGCCGATCCGATAATCATTTATCGATTTTTTCCAGCAGTTAACAGATTTTTCCCTATATTTGTCCCCTATATGAGCGAGCAGAAACGCATACCGCAACACGTCGCCATCATCATGGACGGCAACGGCCGGTGGGCCGAACTGCGCGGCAAGGACCGCAGCGAAGGTCATGCCGCCGGTATCGAACCCGTCCGTGCCTCGCTGCGCGCCGCCGTGCGCAACGGTGTCCGCTATCTGACGCTCTACGCCTTCTCGACCGAAAACTGGGGACGCCCCGCCGCCGAAGTCGATGCCCTGATGGAGCTCTTCTGCCAGTGCGTGGCCAACGAGGCGCCGGAACTCATCCGCCAGGGCGTGCGCGTCTGCATGATCGGCGACCGCAGCCGCTTCTCCGAAAAGGTCCGCTCGGCGCTGGAGAGCATCGAAAAGCAGACCGCCGACGGAAAGGTCCTCACCCTGATTCTGGCACTGAACTACTCCTCGCGCAGCGAAATCACCCGTGCCGTGCAACAGATCGCCCGCCGCGTGGCCGCCGGAGAGCTCGCCCCCGAGGCCATCACCGAACAGACCCTCAGCGAGTCGCTCGACACCGCCCCGTGGCCCGATCCCGACCTGATCGTCCGCACCAGCGGCGAACAGCGTCTGAGCAATTTCCTGCTCTGGCAGGCCTCCTACGCCGAACTGTGGTTCCCCGAGGTACTGTGGCCCGACTTCACCGAACGGGATTTCGACCGCGCCCTGGAGGAGTATGCCCGCCGCGACCGCCGCTTCGGTCTGGTGAAAGACAAATGATCGAAAAAAGTTAGTCGACAATAGACAAAAGACGACAGATGAACTATTCAGGTAAGATATTCACGGCAGCAGCCCTCTTCATGACGCTTTGCTGCGCGAATATGTCCGCCCAGGAACAGAAACCTCAGGAGCCGGCTCCGCAGGACTCCACGCAACTCCGCGAAGTGACCTTCTCCGAGAACGCTCCCATGTTCAAGAGTTCGGGCGACCCCAAACTCTACTACATCCGCAAGATCAACGTCCACGGTGTCAAATACCTCAACCCCGACGTGCTGAAATCCTCGGCCGGACTGATCGAGGGCGATTCGATCTACCTGCCCAGCAACTTCATCTCCAACGCCATCACGCGTTTCTGGAGCCAGCGCTTCTTCTCCGACGTGAAGATCGGCGCCGAAATCGAGGGCGACAGCCTCGACCTGGAGGTCTTCCTCAAGGAGCGTCCCCGCGTCTACAACTGGGCCTTCGAGGGAATCTCCAAGGGCAAGCAGAAGGATCTGCTCGAGAAACTCAAGCTCAAGCGCGGCAGCGAACTCTCCGACTACGTCATCGACAAGAACAAGAAGCTCATCCACGACTACTGGGCTGAAAAGGGCTTCCGCAATACCGAGGTCGACGTGCGCATCGACAACGACACGCTGCGTCCGGGCCAGGCCGTGAACGTCACCTTCCTGATCGACCGCAAGGAGAAGGTCAAGATCGGCCGCATCGACTTTATCGGCAACACGCAGTTCCCCGACAAGCGGCTGCGCCGCACCTTCAAGAAGACCCACCAGAAATCGATCAACATCTTCAAGGGAGCCAAACTCAACGAATCGGACTATGCGGCCGACAAGGAGCTTCTGATCGACTTCTACAACTCGAAGGGTTACCGCAACGCCACGATCATCCGCGACTCGATCTACCCGATCAACGAAAAGCGGCTGGGCATCGACCTCGAGGTCTCGGAGGGCAACAAATACTACATCCGCAACGTCTCGTGGGTCGGCAACTCGGTCTACGAAACCGACGCCCTGCAGCGCATGTTCGGCGTCAAGACGGGCGACACGTACGACAAGAAGACGATGCAGAAACGTCTGGGTATCGGCAAGGAGTCCAACCCGGAGGAGATGTCCGTCTCGTCGCTCTACCAGAACGAGGGCTACCTCATGTCGCAGATCGAACCCGCCGAGACGATCATCGGCGCCGACTCGATCGACATCGAGGTGAAGGTCTTCGAGGGCAAGCAGTTCACGATCAACAACGTCGGCATCTCGGGCAACCAGCGCGTCGACGACGAGGTGATCCGCCGCGAACTGTACACGCGTCCGGGCGAGCTGTACAACCGCTCGCTGCTGATGCAGACCATCCGTACGCTGGGCTCGATGGGCCACTTCAACCCCGAGACCATCATGCCCGACATCAAACCCGTCACCAACGAACTGGTCGACATCAACTGGCCGCTCGAGGAGCAGGCCTCCGACCAGTTCAACATCGCCGGCGGCTGGGGCTCGGGCACCTTCGTGGGTTCGGTCGGCATCACGCTCAACAACCTCTCGGTGAAGAACTTCTTCAAGAAGGGCGCCTGGCGTCCCTACCCGATGGGTCAGAACCAGCGTCTCTCGCTCTCGGCCCAGACCAACGGTACCTACTACAAGGCCTTCGCGCTGAGCTTCACCGATCCGTGGCTGGGCGGCAAGAAGCCCAACTCGTTCACCTTCTCGGCCCATATCTCCGAGCAGAACAACGCCTACTACGTCTGGCAGTCCGCCACGCAGTACTTCCGCACATACGGTGTTGCGGCCGGTCTGGGCAAGCGTCTGAACTGGCCCGACCCCTACTTCACCTTCTACGCCGAGGCCAGCTACGAACGCTATAACCTGAAGAACTGGACCGGGTTCGTCGTCGAGAACGGAAACTCGAACCTGCTGTCGCTCAAGCTCGTCTTCGGCCGCAACTCGGTCGATCAGCCGATCTACCCGCGCCGCGGTTCGGAATTCAGCGCCTCGGTGCAGGCCACGCTCCCCTACTCGCTCTGGGACGGAAAGGACTACTCCGACCAGTCGATGAGTGAGCAGGACCGCTACGGATGGGTCGAATTCCACAAGTGGCAGTTCAAGGCGCAGTGGTTCCAGGGATTCCTCAACAACTCGAACCTGGTGCTGATGCTCAAGGCCGAGATGGGTTACCTGGGCAGCTACAACAAGAACAAGGTCTCGCCCTTCCAGCGTTACGAGGTCGGCGGCGACGGCATGTCGGGATACAACATCTACGGTATCGACATCATCGCCATGCGCGGTTACGAGGACGGCGCCCTCGACCCGACGAACTACTACTCGCGCGGATACAACAAGTACACCGCCGAGTTGCGTTACCCGATCATTCTGAAGCCTTCGTCGCAGATCTACGTACTGGGCTTCCTCGAGGGCGGTAATGCCTTCGACTCGTGGAAGGAGTTCTCGCCCTTCAAGATCAAGCGGTCGGCCGGTTTCGGCGTGCGGCTCTATCTGCCGGTGGTCGGCATGCTCGGCATCGACTGGGGTTACGGTTTCGATCCCCCCGCCAACTCGACCACCAAGAGCGGAAGCCAGTTCCACTTTGTGCTCGGTCAGCAATTCTAGGCCTTGGCTGGCAATAAATTTGAAAGAAAAGAGTTATATTTACGACAACAACCCCGGATTTCCGGAATTGACAACTTAAAATTTCAAATTATGAAACGGCTGATTCTCATGGCTGCGGCCATACTCACGGCGGGAATCGTCTCCGCACAGAATTACATAATCGTCAACAGCGAAAAGATCTTCAAGTCGGTCGATGCCTACAACACGGCCATCGAACAGCTCGACTCGCTGGCCAAACAGTATCAGGGTCAGGTGGATGCCAAGTTCGCCGAGGTGGAGACCCTCTACAACAACTACCAGTACCAGAAGGCATCGCTCTCGTCGGCCGCGCGCCAGGCCCGTGAAAACGAGATCCTTGCGAAGGAGAAGGAGGCTCAGCAGTATCAGGAGAGCCTCTTCGGCAAGGAGGGTACGCTGATGAAAACCCGCATCAAGATGATCACCCCGATCCAGAAGGAGGTCTTCGCCCGGATCGAGGCCTACGCCAAGGAGGTCGGCGCCGATCTGGTGCTCGATTCGTCGAACAACCCCACGCTGCTCTACAACAACCCCACGGTGGAGCGCACCCAGCAGGTCATCGACCTTCTGAAACAAAAATAGACATCAAAACATTAACGCATCAATTTTATGAAAAAAGCTATCAAATTAACCCTTGCGGTTGCTCTGCTGATGGGCTCCACGTCGCTCTTCGCACAGAAATTCGGCCGCATCAACACCCAGGAGATCATCATGGCCATGCCCGAGACCAAAACCATGCAGACCAACATGGAGGCTTACGGCAAGGAGATTCAGGACAACATCGAAACGATGCAGGTTGAGTTCAACACCAAATATCAGGATTACCAGAAGAACTACAACACGCTGACGGATATGGCCAAGGAGATGAAGGAGAAGGAGCTGCAGGATCTGCAGGGCCGCATCCAGGAGTTCCAGGGCCGCGCTCAGCAGGAGTATCAGAAGAAGCAGAACGAGCTGCTCGCCCCGATCATCGAGAAGGCCAAGAACGCCATCGACAAGATCTCGGCTGCAGGCGGTTATCTGGTAGTCTTTGACACCTCGACGGGTTCGCTGGCCTACTTCGACGAGGCCTCGCTGACCGACATCGCCCCCGAAGTAAAGAAGGAGCTCGGCATCACCGAGACCCCCGCAGCTGCCACCGAGACTCCCGCAGCCAAATAGTCAGAAATCTGTTCCGAGCAAGATACCCTAGCGCCGATCCATTGCGGACCGGCGCTTGTTTTTGTCGGATTTTCGTCAAAATGGCCCCGGATTCTCCCCGAAACATCCTGCGGAGTGTTCAATATGTCATCCGAATAGACGAATCCGCCTCTTTTTACGTTATGGTCGTATACAAGAACCACAAACCACAGCAATATCATGAACAAAGAGATCTCGGAAGCTTCGATCTCCCACTTTACCCTCCAGGAGTTGATCACCATGGCCGGCGGAGAGAGCCGTCCGGGACTGATGGGCGAGTGCATCGCCGCCAGTACGGACTCGCACATGGAGGCTTTCCGGTTTCCGTGCCGCATCAACGCCTTCATCATCGGCGTGGGGACCGAAGGCGAGTCCTCGGGACTGGTCAACCTTCAGGAGTTTACGATCAGGAAGGACACGATGTTCATCTTTGCCCCGAACAGCATTTTGCAGGCGCAGTCCGTCGAGGGGATGAAGGCCCATGTAATGGCCGTCTCGTGTGATTTCATGAAACGGATCAACATCGACACGAAGCATCTGCTGCCACTGCTGCTGCAATTCGCCTCACGCCCTTCGCTGGAGATCTCCCGCGAAGAGAGCCAGGCGCTGCGCAACTTCATCTCGCTGATCGAACAGGAGACAAAGGGTCCGGAGAGCGAATTCTCGGCCGAGATCATCGGCGGTCTGATTGCCGGAACGGTCTACAAGATCGGAGAGATCCTGCAGCGCTACCTCACGGAGCACCCCGAAGTGGAGAATCCCTCGCACAACCGTGCCAACGAGTATTTCAGACAGTTCACGCAACTGTTGAGCGAGCACTACAAGCAGGAGCGCAGCGTCGGATTCTACGCCCGACAGCTGTGCATCACGCCGAAATACCTCACTACACTGATCAAGCGCATCAGCGGCCGGTCGGGTTCGGAATGGATCGACAACTTCGTCATCCTCGAAGCCAAGACGCTGCTCAAGTATTCGACGATGAGCGTGCAGGAGATAGCCTACTACCTGAACTTCCCGAACCAGTCGTTCTTCGGAAGCTACTTCAAGCGCAATACCGGCATGTCCCCCTCGCAGTACAAGGCCAAGCAATAGGGGCCGGAGAGAGGGTGAGACGAGGTGCCGGCAAGGGCCGGACCCGGAGTAGCCGGGAAAAGACCGACCGGAAGAGGCCGGGAAGAGGCCGGGTGTGATACCGGGGCGGATCCGAGAGACCACTTTAGAGCCGTTTTTTCACGGGCGGGCGATGGATTAATCGCCCGCTTTTTGTACCTTGCAGTAAAATTCCGCCGGGCGTAGGCTGATCGTGAGAAAGTTCCTCAAATATACGGGATGGAGTCTGTTGGCCGTGGTGGCGACGCTGTTCGTCGTCATTGGACTGCTCTATGTACCGTGGGTGCAGGATTTCGCACGGCGCAAAGCCGTGAAACCGCTCTCGAAGGCACTTGGCATGGAACTCTCGGTGGGGAGTCTGCGACTTGGCTTTCCGTTGCGGCTTGCGGTGGGCGAAGTGCGGCTCATCGACCGGGGTGACACGCTGGTCGACTGCGGCCGGCTGACGCTGGATGTGGATCCCTGGCCGCTGATCCGCCGTCAGGCCGTGCTGCGCGATCTGACGATCGAACGGCTGAAGGCCCGTTACCACGACACCGCGACGGGATTCGACATGCGGATCGCGGCCGCACGCTTCGGGGTGGAACAAGCCCGGGCAGCCCTGCGCGAGGAGCGGGCCTCGATCCGACGGATTGCGCTGGACAGCGCCTCGATATGGCTCCGAACGGGCTCCGGCGAACAGGTCGAAAAGCCCGACACGACGGCTCCGCTCGGGTGGGAAATCGCGGTGAATCGGCTCTCGATCCGCCAAACCGGCTTTGCCATGGAGAGCGACGGCTCAGAGCTGACCGTCCGACTGGCCGAAGGGGGTGTAGACAGCTGCCGTGTCGGGCTGGGGAGCCGGCAGGTCGAGGTGACGCGCATCGAACTCGACCGTGGGAGCTACGCCTGGCTGACAGCGTCCTCTCCGACCGGAACGCCGACCGGAGAGGGCTCCGCAACAATCGACGGAGGCAACCCGAATAACAGCGACAACCCGGACGGCCGCAGCACCTCGGATAACAACAGCACCCCTCCGATTACAATAGCCAACGGCGGCAAGCGGGCGGGTAAAGCTTCGTCCGCAAAGGAGGCCCCGGCCGCAAAGGAGACTCCGGCCGAGGGTGACCTTCCGGCGAGCGAACCGGCATCGGCGCCCTGGACCATACGGGTCGGCGGCATAGAGCTGAACGACAATCAATTGACATACGGCGTAGCGGGACACCACCCCACCCAGGGGCTGGATCCTTCATGGATCGAACTCGCGGGGGTCCATGTCGCCGTCGATTCGCTCTATAACCGGGGCAGCGATCTGGCTTTGCAGATCCGGCAGTTGGCCTTCCGGGAGCGGTGCGGACTGGAGGTCGAGCAGACCCGGGGGCGCTTTTCGATGGACTCGACGGCAATCCGCCTGACGGGCTTCTCACTCGCGACCGCAGCCTCACGCCTTGCGGCCGACCTGGAGGCCGGAGGCGGTCTTCTGCGGATGGAGCCGCAGACCCCGCTGACGGCTTCGCTCGGGGCCGACCTGGCGACGAACGATGTGGCCCGGCTCGTCCCCGCGCTGCTGCCCGCCGCGCTGCGCAACCGGCAGATCGGCATGGAACTCACGGCCGACGGAACGCTGGAGGATCTTCGCCGGATCGACCTGCAGATCACCTCGCCCGACCATCTGTGGCTGACCGTCGACGGCCGGGCCCGCTATCCGCTCGATCCCCGGCATCTGACGGCCTCGGCACGCATCCGGGGTCGGTTGCGCAACGGAGCCTTCCTGCTCGAAACGGTGCCCGACACGGCACTGCGTCGACGCCTGGCGCTGCCCCGGCAAATCGGAATCGATGCTACGGCGCGGATCGACAGCCAGAACTACGTGCTGAGTTCGCTCCTGCGCGCCGGACAGCGCCGTACGGAGGAGGGGCGCATCCGTATCGACGGACGTTTCGATGCCCGCCACGAACGTTACGAAGCGGCGATCCGCGCCGACAGCTTCCCGATGGGGAGCTTCCTTCCGGCCGACTCGCTCGGACGGCTGGGGCTTGCACTCGACGCCCGGGGCAAGGGTTTCGACCCATACAATCCGGCGACGTGGAGCCGGCTGCAGCTGGAGGTCTCACAAGCCGAATACCGCGGCCGCGACTTCGGCGGCGTAGGGATTACGGCCGAACTGGCCAACCAGCAGCTGCAAGGACGCATCGAGGATCGCGACTCGGCGCTGCTCCTGTCGCTCGGACTCGAGGGACGGCTGACCCGCGAGCAGAAGCAGGCCCGGCTCATGGGACGTGTCGGATGGTTCGATCTGGCGGCACTGGGCCTTGTCAGCGAACCGATCGGCGGACTCTTCGACCTGGAAGCCGAAGCTTCGGCCACACAGAGAGGCAGTTACGCCGCCCGTGTGGCGCTGGACAGCATCCGGGTGCGCAACGGCGCGCAGACGGAGACGATCCGCCCGACGTCGTTCGAATTTGCGACCGACTCTGCCCGAACCCGGGCAGCAGCCCGGTCGGGCGACCTCGAACTGGAGTTCCGCACCCCCGAATCGCTTGAACGCTTCCTGGCCCTGCTGCCCCACAGCACGGAGGAACTGGAGCGGCAGGTCCGCGCCCAACGACTCGACATGGACTCGCTGAAACCCGTGCTGCCCGACTTTCTGCTGCGGCTCACGGCCGGACAGAACAATATCCTGAACAACTACCTGCGCACGCGCCGCATGGCCTTCCGCCGGCTCGAAATGCGCGGAGCAAACTGCGACTCACTGCCGCTGGCCCTCGGCATGCGCGTCGAGGGGCTCACGACCGGCAACCTGCGCATCGACACCATCGGCATGTCGCTGCGCCAGCAGGGACAACGGATGCACTACGCCCTGCGGATGGCCAACGCTCCGGGGAATCTCGACCACGTGGCCGCCGCCGGACTCCGCGGCGATCTGGTCGACAATACCGCCACGATGCACCTCTACCAACGGGACCGCAGCGGTCGCGAGGGGTTGCGCTCGGGGCTCAACCTCACGTGGAACGACTCGCTCATACGGCTGAGTCTCGAACCCGACCCGCAGTTCGGATTCGAACCCTGGAGCGTCAATCCCGGCAACTACCTCGTCTACCGCTACGACCGGCAGCTGGAGGCCGATCTCGATCTGGCGCGCGGCTCACAGCGCTTCGCCCTCCACTCGATCCCCGCCTCGGAGCGCACGGCAGGCATTCGCCTCGTAATGGCCGGACTGGGCATCGGCTCGATGCTCGAACTGCTCCCTTCGGCACCGCCCGTCGACGGACAGTTGGGAGCCGATCTCTCGCTGACGCTGGGGCGCGATACGCTGGCGCTGGGAGGCGACATTACGGTCGGCGAACTCGCCTACGACCGGCAGCCGTTCGGGGACCTGGCCCTCCGGGCCCGCTACGGACAGGGTCGTGAACAGCGTGCCGATGTGCGTCTGGCCATCGACACGGCCGAGGTGCTTGCCGCCACGGCCTCCTACGATGCCGCGGCCCCCTCGCCGCTCGATGCGCGGATCGCCCTGCGGGAACTCCCGCTGCAGCGCTTCGACGCCTTCCTGCCCGCGGAGATGCTCCGCCTGACGGGCTCGCTCTCGGGCCGCCTGCAGGCCGAAGGCGCAATCGACGCTCCGCAGCTCAACGGACGCCTGCACTTTGCCGGCACGGAGCTCCGCGTGCCGATGATCGGCACCTCGTTCCGCCTTTCGGAGGATACGATCCGCTTCGACGAGAGCCGCCTGCGCTTCGACCGCTACGCCATCCTCGCCCCCAACCGCCAGCCGCTGACCATCGACGGCCAGATCGACCTCTCCGACCTGCAGCGCATGACGGCCGACCTGCGGCTGCAGGCCTCGGATTTCCAGTTCGTAAATGTTCCCCGCCGGGAGCGTACGGAGGTCTACGGCCAGGCCTATCTCGACCTGAACACCTCGATCCGAGGGCCGATCGACGCGCTGGCCGTACGGGGTCGTGTCGCGCTGCTCGGCGGCACGGACATCAACTACGTCATGCAGAGTTCGCCGCTCGAGGTCAAACAGCAGTCGCAGGACGTGGTCCGTTTCGTCTCGTTCGCCCGGATCGACAACCGCGAAGCCTTCGAGGAACTGCCGCCCGTGCGAATCGGCGGCATGGACGTCGCCCTGAACATCGACATCAACAACGACGTCAAGGCCGCCGTCGACCTCTCGACCGACGGCAGCAACCGCATCGACCTGCGCGGCGGCGGGGAGCTCTCCTTCACGATGAACCCGCTGGGCGACATGCGCCTCTCGGGCCGCTACCTGCTCACGGGCGGCACCGTGCAGTACAATCCGCCGGTCATCGCACAGAAGGTCTTCCGCATCCAGCCGGACGGCTATGTCGAGTGGCTGGGCGACGTGGCCGACCCGTCGTTCAACATCACGGCCGTGGAGAGCGTCCGCGCCAACGTCTCGTCGGACGGCGAGAACTCCCGCGCGGTGAACTTCAACATCTCGATCAATATCCGCAACACGCTCACCAATCTGGCCATCAGCTTCGACCTCTCGGCTCCGGAGGACCTCACGATGCAGAACCAGCTCAACTCGCTGACGGCCGAACAGCGCGCCAACCAGGCGATGAACCTGCTGATCTACAACACCTACACCGGTCCGGGGACCTCGGCCCGCGTCAGCTCGGAGAATCCGCTCAACACCTTCATCCAGAAGGAGCTCAACCAGTGGGCGCAGAACAACCTGAAGGGGGTCGACCTTTCGTTCGGCATCGACTCCTACGGCCAGGACGACCCCAACGGTCAGCACACGGACTACTCCTACCGGCTGTCGAAGAATCTCTTCAGCAACCGCATCCGGGCGGTCATCGGCGGCAAGTTCAGCACCGACAGCGACCCCTCGCAGAATCTCCGCGAAAACCTCATCGACGATATCTCGATCGAATACATGCTCGACAAACGCGACAACATGTATATCAAGCTCTTCCGCCATACGGGCTACGAGAGTATCCTCGAGGGTGAGATCACCGAAACCGGCGTCGGCTTCGTCATCCGCAAGCGCCTCTCGCGCCTGGGCGACCTCTTCCGCTCGTCGAAACCCCGCACGCCAAAACCCGAGAACCATGAAGACGATCCTCAATAGTACGCTCGCCGCCCTGGCGGGACTGCTCCTGCTGGCCGGCTGCTCCACCACGCGCCGCATCCCCGAGGGCGAAGTCCTCTACACGGGGGTCAAACACCTGCGGATCCTGCCCGATTCGGGGGTCGTCCTCACGTCGGCGGCCGAAGATGCTGCCCGCGAACCCCTCTCCGTGGCCCCGAACAACCCGCTCTACGCCCCCTGGGTGCGCACCCCCTTCCCGATCGGACTCTGGGCCTGGAACTACTGCTACACCCCGCGCGAAAAGGGATTCAAATACTGGTTTTACCGGCGGCTGGCCAAGGAGCCCGTTCTGATCTCGAAGGTCCAACCCGGACTGCGCACCAAGGTGGCCCTACAGGCTCTCGAGAACTTCGGATACTTCGGCTCGCAGGCCTCCGACTCGCTGCGCTACCGCAAGCGGGGACGCAAGGCCAAGGTCGACTATACGCTCCGCATCGCTCCGCCGTGGCACTACGGGGAGATCGCCTATCCGAAGGCCGACAGTACGATGCAGCCCCTGATCGACAGTCTGCAGCACACCTCGCCGCTTCGCCCCGGAGTGCAGTACAACCTCGACACGCTCACCGCCGAACGGCAACGCATCGCCTCGACGCTGCGCGCCAACGGCTACTACTATTTCCGTCCCGACTATCTGGAGTACCTGGCCGATACGACGCTCCACCCGCGAAGCGTTGCCCTGCGGCTCGCCCTCACGCCCAACCTCCCGCAGGCCGTGCTGCGCCCCTACCGCGTGGGGGATGTCACCGTGCGGCTGCACAATCGGCGTCCGGGGCCCTTCGACACGCTGCGGATCCGCCGCGCCACGGTGATCGCCCAACAGCCGATGAAGGTCCGCCCCCGGGTGCTGAACCGCCTGCTGAGGCTTCGTCCCGGTGAGCTCTTCACGGTCGAGGCCCAGAACCAGACCCAGACCGAACTCAACAAACTGGGCATCTTCCGCTCGGTGAACCTTGCGGTCACACCGCTCGATTCGCTGCGCGGCGGGGATTCGCTCGACGTGGAGATCATCGCCCAGATGGACTCCCCGCTCGAGGTGGCGCTCGAAACCGACGTCACCTCCAAGTCGAACAGCTTCCTCGGACCGGGGCTCACCCTGACACTGAGCCACAACAACCTCTTCCGCGGCGGCGAGCGTCTCGACGTCAAACTCAACGGCTCCTACGAGTGGCAGACCGGCAACAAGAACTCCGGAGGCCGCAGCTCGCGGCTCAACTCCTACGAACTGGGGCTCAATACGTCGCTTCACCTGCCGCGGCTGCTGCTGCCCGCACGCTGGGTGCGGCGGCTGCGTCCGGGCGGTACGACCACCTTCCAACTGGGGGCCGATCTGATGAACCGTCCGCAGTTCTTCCATCTGGTGGCCTTCAGCGGATCGGCCGGCTACCGTTTCCAGAGTTCGCCCTACAGCCACCACGATCTGACGCTCTTCCGCCTGACCTACAACCGCCTGCTCCATACCACGGCGAGCTTCGACCAGACGATGGCCGAGAACCCCTCGATCGCCATGAGTTTCCGCAACCAGTTCGTCCCCTCGATCGGCTACACCTACACCTTCGACCGCAGCTACGGGCAGACGGGCGACCGACGCCTCTACTGGCAGAACAGCCTCACCGAAGCGGGAAACCTGCTCTCGGCCATACTCGGGGTCGCGGGTGAACACCATCCCCAGCGACTCTTCGACAATCAGTTTTCGCAGTTCGTCAAGGCGGTCAGCGAGGTGAAGTTCTACCGCCGCCTCGGACAGCGCAACAACTGGCTGGCAACACGTCTGCTCGTCGGCGTGGGCTACGCCTACGGCAACTCCGAGGTAATGCCCTACAGCGAACAGTTCTACATCGGCGGAGCCAACAGCATCCGCGCCTTCACCGTGCGCTCGATCGGTCCGGGCAGCTACCGCCCGCCCGTCGACGACAGCGACGGTTACCTCGACCAGACGGGCGACTTCAAACTCGAAGCCAACGTCGAGCTGCGTTTCGGGATCATGGGACGTCTCAACGGCGCCCTCTTCCTCGATGCGGGGAACGTCTGGCTGCTGAAGGCGGACCCCAACCGTCCGGGAGCCGCCCTGCGGGGAAGCACCTTCTTCAACGACATTGCGCTCGGTACGGGATTCGGTCTGCGCTACGACATCAGCTATCTGGTCATCCGCGCCGACCTCGGCATCGGGCTCCACACCCCCTATCCGAACCCCGACAAGCGGGGCTACTACAACATCTCCAGTTTCAAGGACGGATTGGGATTCCACCTGGCCATCGGCTACCCCTTCTGACGGGGCCGCGCCGGGAGGAGATACTGCAAACGGATCGGGAAAACGCCCGGGACATGGAGCAGGGTGCCCTCCGACGAAGAGGATTGTCGGAGGAGGAGGGGGGGGGAAAAAAAAACGGACAGAGAACGTCTGGTTGGGAGATCGGCCGGGGAGTCAGGCGAAGTACATGGCGGCCGGGACGGGGCCGGAAAGGAGCCGGAAAGACGGAAACGGCAGGTCAGAACGGATAGCCGACGCCGAAGTTCAGCGCCGTATTCTTCCACTTGAAGTTGTGAATCCACCGCTCACCGGCCGGATTGTTCGGGTTGTGGAGCTGAATACCCCAGTCCAGACGCAGCACCGCAAACTTGATGTCGAAGCGCAGGCCCAATCCCGTATTGAATCCCAACTGCCGGTAGAACCGGTCGAAATGGAAGACCGCCTCGTCGGAGTATTCGGCCGGATTCTGGCGGATGTACCAGATGTTGCCCAGATCGAAGAAGGTGGCACCGTGGATCATGCCCCAGATCGGGAAACGCAGTTCGACGTTGGCCTCGAGCTTCACGTCACCCGTCTGCACGGGGTAGTCGTTGTGCGGATCGGGCACCGAGCCCTGTCCGAGCGTACGAGGCGTCCAGCCGCGCATGCCGTTGCTGCCGCCGCAATAGAACTGCCGGTCGAAGGGCACCGACTGCGAATTGCCGTAGGCCATGGCCACACCGCCGTAGAGATGGCCGACCAGCGCCGTCACATCGCCCAACATGATTTTGCGGCTGACGCTCAGGTCCGTACGGAAATATTGCGAATACTGGATTCCGAAGATCGTATAGTAATCCCTGCCGGCCGCCGGCGCGAAGAAGGCATGTTCGACGGCGTCGATCAGATTGCCCGCCGTCTCGGCATTGAAACGGATGGTCGTGGCGTTGCCGCCGAAATTCTTCCGCTGGTTGTTGTAGCTGTAGCTGAACGACAGGCCGCCGATGAACTGCGTCTGGAAACTGTTGATCAGGTATTTGTTCTGCGTGCTACCCAGGAATTCGGGATCCACCGGGCGCGTCATGTCGATCACGTTGATGTCGACGGGGCGCAGCGAGAAACTCGAATAGCGGTTGTTGGTCCACGAGTAGGTCAGACCCGCACTCGACAGCGTACGTGCATAGTAGGGGCGGTCCTGAAAATTCACCGCCACCTCGATCTTCGTCCGCGGCTGGTTGGCATTGCGGAAACGGCGCATGTGCCACGGCGCCAGGAAGCGCGGGAAGGTCAGACCCGCCGTGATCCCGAACTCCGTGGCCCGTTTTTTCCGGGCATCGGGGGCCTTCATGAACTCGTAGCCCGCGGCAAACGACACATCGAACGACTCCGCCCCGCGGAAGATGTTGCGGTTCTGGTAGCCCACCGTGGCCTTCAGCCCGTAGAAGCTCGACGTGGTGCTCCCCTCCACGTCGACCTTGACACTCTGACGCAGCGTCGGTGTACAGAGGATATTGCACGTCAGATACCCCTCACGTGTGTAGAGCATCTGCGTCGAATCGGCCGACGAACCGATGAAGGAGACGTAGTTGCTCGAATCGGCCGCCAGCGGCTGCTCCTCGAAGGCGATGCGCGTGCTCTTGAAGTAGCCCAGCGACATCAGATCGGCATAGGCCCGGTTGACGCGCGACGAATTGTAGACGTAGTTCGGGTAGAGAGGCACGGTTTGCCGCAGCACTCGCGGGCGCAGACTCGGACGCTTCTCGTAGATGATGTTCAGACCGCGGTAATCGAGCGTATCGAGACGCGAAAGGAGCGTCGTATCGTTGCGGATCTCCGTCGGATCGTAATCCGGGAAGATGTTGATCTTGCCCAGACGGTAGACCAGGTTGTTGTCCATGATGGCCTTGCCCCGGGCATCGTAACCCGCCAGATACTGCTTGATCACCACCTGCAGATCGACCTTGCGGTCCCCGCCCAGCGTATCGGCCAGATAGAGTATGTTGTTGACCGAGAAGTTGTAGTAACCCTGGTCGCGGAGATAGGCCGTGATCCGTTCGCGCTCGGCGTCGAGCACCGTGACGTCGTAGATCGCCCCCGGCCGCAGCAGCGTATGCACCGTGTCGGGCAGCACGATCTGTTCGAGGAACTTGTCGTGGAAGAGGTACGAGACCGAATCGATGCGGTAGGGAGCCCCCTGATGCGTGGAGTAGATCACCGTGGCGCGCTTGTGGCGCGAGGTGGTATCGATGCGGAATGAGGCCTGCGAATGGAAGAAGCCCTTCGAATCCATATAAACCTTCAGATTTTCGGTGCTCTTCTTCACCAGACCTGCGTCCAGCAGTTCGGGTGCCTGGCCGATCTTGCGTTTCCACTCGTTCCAGCGGTTCTCCTTCGCCGGATCGGCCTGTTCATAGAGCCAGACGTAGAAGTTGGTTCCCAGGAAGCGCTTGTTCGGCGTCTGGCGGATGTATTTCTCCAGCTCCGAGGCGGGGATCCGCTCCTTGCGGGGGGTCGAGCGGTCGGCCTCGATGCGCACCTTCTGCAGGAAGTAGCTTCCCTCGGGGATATGCCGCGTGACGCTGCAGGCCGAGCCGACAAAGCCCAGCACCGCAACAACCAGTATACGGCACAACCGACCCACCTGCAACGTGCGATGATCAGTGGTTGTTGAAGAAACCCTTCTCGCACAACAGGGCGAAATAGCTCTCCGAGATGGCCAGATTGTCCCGCCGCACGTAGCGCCGTTCGGTGAAGATACGGGCCAGATTCGGCAGACCGTTCTCCTCAAGGAGGCGTTTGGTCTGCTCCGACTCCTCGCGTTCGGCCCACAGTTCGTCGATCTCGGCCGCCGTGTAGTCGGTATACTTCTCGTAGTGGACCACGGCCTCCAGCGGCAGACGGTCGGTCAGTTCGGGCGATTCGTCGGGATAGCCCACGACGATCGTCGTCAGGGGGATCACCCCCTTCGGGAGTTCGAGAATCCGCGAGATGTCGCCCGCGGTATAGATCGTCGTACCGAGGATGCAGATTCCCAGACCGTGGCTCTCGGCCTCGATGCAGAAGTTCTGCGCAGCCAGCAGGGCATCGGTCGAGGCGTTCAGGAACCAGGCGAAATTGTCGTAGGCCGGATCGGCATCGCGCTGTTCGCACCACAGGGTGAAACGGTGGATATCGGCGCAAACCGTCACCAGACACGGGGCCTGAGTCACCATGGGCTGGTTGAAGTGACACGGAGCCAACTGCTCACGCAGCGCCTGATCACGGGAGACAACCAGCGAATAGAGCTGCATGTTGCCGCACGTCGAGGCGCGGGTAGCCGCTTCGAGACAGTCGCGCAACACCTCCGCAGGGATGGGTGTCGGCCGGAATTTTCGGATGGAACGATGCTTGAACAGCACACTTTTCATAGAGTTACGGATTAAAATTCTTCTTTCCACACCAATCGGCCTCACCTTGCATCAATTCGGGGCCGATTTTTTCACAAAAGTAGCAAAACTTTTAGAAGTTTTACTATTTTTGCCAGAGAGAAACCTTCGTCCGTGAGGGGCCGGAAATACCTGCGGCCGAAGATGCTGCTCCAAAACTACCGATGAGGTGCTGACTGAATTTGCCAAATACGAAGGGGCCGGAAACGACTTCATCCTGATCGACAACCGCGAAGGGCTCTTCACCCCCGATCCGGCGTTGATCGCACGACTGTGCGACCGCCATTTCGGAATCGGAGCCGACGGTCTGATGACCCTTGCGCGCAATGCCGAAATCGACTGCTCGATGCGCTACTACAACGCCGACGGTTCGGAAGGCGAGATGTGCGGCAACGGAGCCCGCTGTTTCACCCTCTTCGCCGAACATCTCGGCATCGGCGGCGAAACCAAGTTCTTCGATGCCGCCGACGGGCTGCACACCGCCCGGATCCACCGGACCAAGGGCTTCTCTGGCGAAATCGAACTCGGCATGATCGCCGTGCGCGAGATCCGCACGGGCGACAACTGGTGGTTTCTCAATACGGGGGTTCCCCACTACGTGGAGTTTGTCGACGATCTTGAGGCGGTCGATGTCGTTTCCCGCGGCCGCGCCATCCGCTACGATACGGCCCGCTTCCCGCAGGGCACGAACGTCAATTTCGTCCAGGTGATCGGTACGGGCACCCTCAGCGTACGCACCTACGAACGAGGCGTCGAGGACGAAACGCTCGCCTGCGGAACCGGCGTCACGGCAGCCGCCATCGTCACCAACTTCGCCCTGCAACACGACACGCACCACTACCGCATCACGGTCCGCGGCGGTGAACTCTCGGTCCGTTTCACCCACGAAGCACACACGCAAATCTATACGGACGTCCGTCTGACAGGTCCCGCACGCCGGGTCTTCGGCGGCACGTTCGAGCGCGAAAATTTCTAATTCCCAACCATTTCCATTTCCCAACCCATGAAAACACAAAAGGGAATCCGTGAACACGACACGGATGAACTTCGCAAGGCCAAACGCCTCGAACCGCTCCGCAAGAGCGGTAAGGAACGTCACACGCTCTACAGCCAGTATGAGGAAGAGGATGACGAGGAGGATTACCGTTCCTATGCCAAGCGCGAATCCGCCCTCGACTATTTCGATGACGAAGAAGAGGAATAACCCACTGAACCGATGATCGAAAAATTCATCATGGCGGGGTCCACGCCCCTGCACATCTGCGACTCCCAAAAGGGCGACCGATGCATAGTCCTGCTGCACGGATACCTGGAATCGATGCTGGTCTGGGAGGACTTCGTACCTTATCTGTACAAGGAGGTGCGGGTCGTTACACTCGACCTGCCGGGACACGGCATCTCGGTCGTACAGGGCGAGAAGCATTCGATGGAGTTTCTGGCCGATACGGTGGCCGATGCGCTGAAGGCGCTGGGAATCCCGCGCTGCACCCTTGTCGGCCACTCGATGGGCGGCTACGTGGCGCTGGCCTTCTGCGAACGTCACCCGGAGATGCTTGACGGCCTGGTGCTGCTGAGCTCCACCCCGAATCCCGACAGCCCGGAAAAGGCCGAAAACCGGCGCCGGGAGATAGCCCTTGTCCGTGCCGGACGCAAGGAGCTGCTGGCCCGTGTGGCACCGGCGGCAGGCTTTGCCGAGGAGAACCGCGATCGGATGAAGGACTACATCGAGGATCTGACCGAGCAGGTCTTCATCACCGAGGACGACGGCATCGTGGCCCTGCTCAACGGCATGATCGACCGCAAGGATCAGAACGAAATGCTGCGGCAAACGAAAGTACCGGTCCTTTTTATCCTCGGTCGCAAGGATAACTACATTCCCCTGGAGGTCGCCGAGAAGATGGTTGCCGACCACCCCGAAGCCCGAGTCGTCTGGCTCGAACATGCGGGGCACATGGGCTTTCTCGAGGAGCCCGAAGCGACGGCCCAAGCCCTGCTTGACTTTGTTAAAAACGAGAAATAATCCGACAACACCTCACTCTCTTTTCAAGACGGGGAAGATAGATCATCTTTCCCGTCTTTACTTTTGCCGTACGCCATAAATGACCGGCCGCCCACGCTTTCTCCACGCTCGCCCACACAAGACCATAGCCCCCACGTCCCGTTTCACCCACCTCCACCTTTCCCTGCAGCCCTCAAGGAAGATTCACCATAAGGGCAGTTACAAACCGAGAATTTCCGAGCCACCGACCACTTCACTCCTTGCAGCCCACACCTATTCCCGCCGCCCGGGAGCATCGCGCCCGCCGGACCTGGTTTGTCAGCCGTTCACAGCGGAGGGGTTCCGGGGCAGGTTCGCAGCAGGGCACAAAAAAAGGTCAGACCTTACGATCTGACCTTGAAGAGGCGGCTACCTACTCTCCCACGGGATAACCGCAGTACCATCGGCGTAAGTGAGCTTAACTTCTCTGTTCGGAATGGGAAGAGGTGGAACCTCACTGCTATAACCACCTAAAAGAACTTTTTCACAGAGGGAAACTGCTTCGTCTTGCAACCCCGGGCCTCCGACCCCTCGGCCTCTGCAAACCGTGCGAGTATCTTCCGATACATATCCGTCGCACTCGGTATGGTTTGACACGTTAGGGAAATGAGATAAAGATTCGCTGTAGGAAAGCCGTTCGGGTAATTAGTACTGCTCGGCTTTGACATTACTGTCTTTACACCTGCAGCCTATCAACGTA
>NZ_NFLR01000049.1:0-1061 GCF_002161005.1 Alistipes sp. An116 | reverse complement strand
CTATGAATTTTCGTGCTGGAGCATCAACGAGAATCTTGAAAGGGCTTGTTACGATAATGATTTAGTAGTCGATGTACTGCCGAAATATTGGGAATCCCGTACTTTCGATGTTTTTCCAGAGGATCTGAAAATCATTTTCGATATGCCGCATTACGAAAAATTGTTGGAGTTACAGAATAAATATCCCACGCTTTTGGATGAGAACCACCTGCCTTTCTATGTTCTCTTGCTTGCCCCTTACGTGAATCCCGTTTTACACCCCTATACGGAAGAAGAAATTGCGGCATTGGAAGACGCAGAACGGCGTAAAGATATTGCCAACGCCTATCGTTTCCTGAAAACCATTCAGGCCGATGGATTCAATCCCAACCAGAGATTTTTACTTACGGCCAACGGGCAGGGAAGTGTTTCCATATCCAATTCCCAGAATTGGTTGGTGGAGATGATCGAGAAGGCATATTTGAAAAATCCGTTTCCGTTGGATAAATTATTGCCTGTTGACGTCCAACTACCCAAGAGACGACCGACCTTCATGAATTTTCTTGGGTACAATACGCTTCTCTTTCTCCATGGAGTCCTCCATGTTGAGTCCTTCGTCCCTCAGGAGCTGTGCCAGTTCATTTGCGATTATCTGACAGCTTGCTCTGACAATGTGTCAAAGCAGGACTTGTCCTATAAAAACACATATGATATGCTTCAAAATTGTAAAAAGACCTATAAAGGTAATCCTATCCCCATTTCATGGGTAAAAGAGTAAAATGTATTTTAGATGTGATTGACGGTTGAAAACACATAATTAACTGAAAAACAGGTTGGTATAAAATTAGCAGGTGTTAATGGTGAAAACGCGAACACAGGTTCCTTGACATACACCCCGCTTCTCGGTTGGGAGGGAGTATCCGAACCGAAAGGCTGAAGGTCGAATCGAAAGATGGAACGAGAATGGGAGTTCGCCCAAGCCATCCTCCGCCCGTCCTACGAGCTGGCAAGAGCTCACCAGTCAGACCCGACGCCGAGAAAACGAAAACTGTTAAAAAATATTCACTATTAACACCTCGCGG
>NZ_NFLR01000048.1:0-1105 GCF_002161005.1 Alistipes sp. An116 | reverse complement strand
TGCGACGATCCGGCGCGTTTCGACGAGCTGCTGCGCGAGGCGGCGGCCGAGCGCGATTCGCTGGGCGGCGTGGTTGAATGCCGCGTCGCGGGAGTGCCCGTCGGGATCGGCGAACCCTTTTTCGATTCGGTCGAGAGCCGGGTGGCCCACCTGCTCTTCTCGATTCCGGCGGTCAAGGGGGTGGAGTTCGGCAGCGGATTTGCCGGAAGCCGTCTCCGCGGGTCGCAGAACAACGATCCGATCCTCGACGGCGAGGGGCACACGGCAGCGAACCATGCCGGTGGAATCAACGGCGGCATTACGAACGGCAACGAGGTGGTGGTGCGTGCGGCGCTGAAGCCCACGCCGAGCATCTCCCGACCGCAGGAGACCTACAATCTGTCGACCGACCGCGTTGAACCGCTCGAGATCCGGGGACGTCACGATGTCTGTGTAGCCCTGCGCGGAGCGGTGGTTGTCGAGGCAGCCGTTGCCATTGCGTTGGCCGATCTCTGGAGAAGCCGATGACACGCCGCGAAGCCATCGAACGCATCACGGCCCGCCTGACGGGTCTCTATGATGCCCGCGAGGCCCGGAACCTGGCCCGCCTGCTGGTTGCCGGGCGGGAAGGCATCTCGCTCTCGGCGCTGCTGACCGACCCCGGGGCCGAACTGCGGGCGAGAGGGGCTGAAAAGCCGGAGGGCCTGGAAGGGCTGGACGGTGCGTCGCGTGAGAAGGGGGTGTCGCGTGAGAAGGGGATGTCGTACGGGGCGGGGGAGCTCGGACGCTTGGGGGCGGATGTCGAACGACTGGCCGCGGGCGAACCCCTGCAGTACGTGCTTGGCGAGAGCGAATTCTACGGACGTCGCTTTGCGGTGCGCCGGGGGGTGCTGATCCCGCGCCCCGAGACCGAGGAGCTGGTTGACCGCATCGTCCGCAGTGTGCGGGGACGAGCCGGCGAAGCGGGGGAGTGTGAACCGCCCTTGCGAACTCCGCTTGCGGGCCGTGGGCTCCGGATCCTCGACGTGGGGACCGGAAGCGGCTGCATTGCCGTCTCGCTGGCGCTGGAGCTCCCCGCAGCCGAAGTCTATGCCGCCGATATCTCGGATGAGGCGCTGGAGGTCGC
>NZ_NFLR01000047.1:0-1246 GCF_002161005.1 Alistipes sp. An116 | reverse complement strand
TGCGACGATCCGGCGCGTTTCGACGAGCTGCTGCGCGAGGCGGCGGCCGAGCGCGATTCGCTGGGCGGCGTGGTTGAATGCCGCGTCGCGGGAGTGCCCGTCGGGATCGGCGAACCCTTCTTCGATTCGGTCGAGAGCCGGGTGGCCCACCTGCTCTTCTCGATTCCGGCGGTCAAGGGGGTGGAGTTCGGCAGCGGATTTGCCGGAAGCCGTCTCCGCGGGTCGCAGAATAACGATCCGATCCTCGACGGCGAGGGGCACACGGCAACGAACCATGCCGGTGGAATCAACGGCGGCATTACGAACGGCAACGAGGTGGTGGTGCGTGCGGCGCTGAAGCCCACGCCGAGCATCTCCCGGCCGCAGGAGACCTACAATCTGACGACTGACCGCGTTGAGCCGCTCGAGATCCGGGGACGTCACGATGTCTGTGTAGCCCTGCGCGGAGCGGTGGTTGTCGAGGCCGCCGTTGCCATTGCGTTGGCCGATCTCTGGAGAAGCCGATGACACGCCGCGAAGCCATCGAACGCATCACGGCCCGCCTGACGGGTCTCTATGATGCCCGCGAGGCCCGGAACCTGGCCCGCCTGCTGGTTGCCGGGCGGGAAGGCATCTCGCTCTCGGCGCTGCTGACCGACCCCGGGGCCGAACTGCAGGCGAGGGGGGCTGAAAAGCCGGAGGGCCTGGAAGGGCTGGACGGAGCGTCGCGTGAGAAGGGAGCGTCGCGTGAGAAGGGGATGTCGCGTGAGAAGGGGATGTCGTACGGGGCGGGGGAGCTCGGACGCTTGGGCGCGGATGTCGAACGACTGGCCGCGGGCGAACCCCTGCAGTACGTGCTTGGCGAGAGCGAATTCTACGGACGTCGCTTTGCGGTGCGCCGGGGTGTGCTGATCCCGCGCCCCGAGACCGAGGAGCTGGTCGACCGCATCGTCCGCAGTGTGCGGGGACGAGCCGGCGAAGCGGGGGAGTGTGAACCGCCCCTGCGTACTCCGCTTGCGGGCCGCGGGCTCCGGATCCTCGACGTGGGGACCGGAAGCGGCTGCATTGCCGTCTCGCTGGCGCTGGAGCTCCCCGCAGCCGAAGTCTATGCCGCCGATATCTCGGATGAGGCGCTGGAGGTCGCCGCCGAGAACTGCCGCCGGCTCGGGGCCCGCGTGACGCTGCGGCGGGCCGATGCGCTGACCGATCTGGCGGAGCAATTTCCCGAACGATTTGATGTGATCGTCTCGAACCCTCCCTACGTCCC
>NZ_NFLR01000046.1:0-1327 GCF_002161005.1 Alistipes sp. An116 | reverse complement strand
CACTAGTGTCCGGTAAAAAATCATGAAAGTTCTTTGAAAATATTGATGATTAGGAATTTACAGAGATAAAACGAGCGCAACGATTTGAATTTATCTTTGCCAGACTATCGTAGAATGGCACATGAATAAAGGAAAATACGTGTTCTCTCAACTTTTATCTTTCTTGGATCCGTTTGTATTTCTCAGAATATCAAAGAAGTATAGCGGAGACAAGTATGTCAAGACCTTTTCCTGCTGGAACCAGCTGGCTGTCATGATGTTCGGACAACTGTCCAACCGGGAAAGCCTCAGGGATCTTGTGCTGGCGACACATGCGCACGCGAACAAGGCCTTTCATCTGGGCTTCGGGAAGCACGCCTCAAAGAGTACTCTTGCCGATGCCAATGCCAACCGGGATTACCGTATCTTTGAGGAGTTCGCCTACAGAGTGATGGCAGAGGCAAGGCAGTGCAGGGCGACCGAGATATTCAAGCTCGGAGGCAAGGTATATGCCTTCGACTCAAGCACGATCGACCTGTGCCTCAGCGTCTTTAGCTGGGCCCTGTTCAGAAAGAAGAAAGGAGGGATCAAGCTCCATACCCTGTATGACATTGAGACGCAGATCCCGACATTCTTCCATATAACACCGGCCAGAAACCATGACACAAGGGCGATGGATGCAATACCGTATGAGGAGAACTCGTTCTACATCTTCGACCGTGCATACAACGACTTCGGCAGGCTATTCACCATTGACGGCGTGGGAGCATACTTCGTGGTCAGGGGCAAGAAGAACAACGACTTCAAGCCCATGAGATGGAAGCGCAGGCTGCCTGCAGGTGTCATGTCCGATGCCGTCGGATATATGGACGGCCAGCTGACGATGAGCAAATATCCCGAGAAGATCAGACGGATACTGTACCTGGATCCGGAGTCCGGCAGGACTTTCATCTTCTTCACAAACGCCCTGAATATAAACCCGTTGAAGGTGGCCGAACTGTACCACAACAGGTGGCAGATAGAGCTGTTCTTCAAATGGCTGAAGCAGCACCTTAAGGTTAAAAAATTCTGGGGGCAGACCGAGAATGCCGTAAGAATCCAAATCTACACTGCTGTAACCGCCTACTGCATGATGGCGATTGTCCAGAAGAAGATGGATGTCCAACGGTCAATCTACGAGATGCTCCAGCTTGTAAGTGTCTCACTTACAGATACTGTCGAACTCAAGACCCTGTTCTGTAAACCTAACTGCAATATTGTCAATGAACCGGATGGTTCTACCGAACCTACTTTGTTTTAATTGTTAAACTTTATAATAACCAGTCCGGATTTTTCCCGGACACGAATG
>NZ_NFLR01000045.1:0-1795 GCF_002161005.1 Alistipes sp. An116 | reverse complement strand
AGATCGAGGTGCTGATCTGCATGATCCGGCGCTGCAGCTCACGGACGCGGGCAATGTCGTGTTTGCAGGCCGCGTCGTACATCGCCACGTAGAGCTCCGGGAAGAGGTTCGCACCGCCGTTCACGCCGCCGTCGGCTCCCATCAGCACGCATTCGCCCGTCAGCTCCTCCGGACCGACATACAGCGCGAAATCATCCCGGTCGCCCAGGTGATAGATCAGCGTCTGGAAGTAGGTCATGTTGGCGGAGCTGTCCTTCAGTCCGACGATGTTCGGATGGTCGGCGAGCGTCTTGACGGTCGTGGGCTCCAGGAAGACCTTGACATGCGAGGGCATGTTGTAGAGGTAGAGCGGCAGCGGAAGCCGGTCGGCCAGCGCCGTGTAATACTCGATGAGCTCCTGCTGCGAGGGGGCAAAGTAGTAAGGCGCGGCAGCCACGACGCCGACGGCGCCGCATTTGGCCGCATGCTCGGCCAGACGGACACTCTCGTCGAGGGAGGTATCCGTGACGCCCACCAGCACGGGAACCCGTCCCGCAACCTGCCGGCAGACCCGCTCCACAAACTCATAGCGGAGCCGGTAGGTCAGGCTCTGGGCCTCGCCCGTCGTTCCGAGCAGAAACAGCGCATGGACGCTGCCGGCCAGCATGTGCTCGACCAGGCGCGAGGTTCCTTCAAGATCCAGTTCGTCATCCCCTTTCAGCGGGGTAATCATCGGCGGAATGATTCCTTTGATGCAAGTCATGGTTTTTCGTTTTTATTTGGATTGATTCGTATTGTCGTGTTCGCGGATCCAGCGCAGAATGAGCGGATAGGTCTCCTCGCCATAGCGGTAGCGCTCGCGCATCCAGAAGCCGTGGCCCCCCTGCGGGAAGATGTGCATCTCGGCCCGCACGCCCTGCTTCTTGAGGGCCCGGTAGAAGCGGATCGAGTTTTCGGGAACCACCGCCCGGTCGTCGTCGCACAACACCAGCAGCACCTCGGGCATCCCTTCATGCACCTGTTCGCAGGTCGAGTAGTGTTTCCGAAGGGCCTCCTCCCCGCTGCGCGCACCGAGCAGGTTTTCGCGCGTCCGCGCCGAGGAGTAGCTCATCGTGATCACGGGATAGACCAGCACGCCGAAATCGGGCCGCGACTCCGCATCGGGATACTCCGTCAGGAGCGTCGAGACGAAATGCCCCCCGGCCGAGAATCCCATGACGCCGACGCTCCGCGGGTCAATGCCCCACGAGCGGGCTTCGCGGCGAAGCACCCGCATGGCCTGCACACCGTCTTCGAGCGGGATTTCGGGATGGCCGTTCGGCATCCGGTATTTCAGCACGGCGGCAGCGATTCCCTGTCCGTTGAGCCACTCGGCCGTGCGGTAACCCTCATAGGTGACGCAAACCTTTTCGTAACTGCCCCCGGGAACCACCAGCATGATCTGACCCGTCGCCCGGGCCGAGTCGGGAAGAAAAACCTCCAACTCAGGTTCGCTCACGCCCACGTAATAGCCCTTGTCATTGATCGTCTCGGGAGTACCCTCCAGTCCGTTCTTCGAAGGCGTCCCCTCCGGGAACAGCGGAATGCGCAGCGGTTCCCGGGCCTCAGCAACGCCAGCCAGCAGCACGGCCAGCACAATCAAAAAACAGCGTTTCATAATAAAAAATCCGACACCAGAAAAATAAATCATTCTATGACATTCGTGTCCGGGAAAAATCCGGACTGGTTATTATAAAGTTTAACAATTAAAACAAAGTAGGTTCGGTAGAACCATCCGGTTCATTGACAATATTGCAGTTAGGTTTACAGAACAGGG
>NZ_NFLR01000044.1:0-2558 GCF_002161005.1 Alistipes sp. An116 | reverse complement strand
GTAAGCAACCGGTGAATACCGTATTGATTTGACAGAGAATATTACTATTAGGTCCGACTAGGTCCAACTTGTATAAAGTTGGCTCAAGTCGGACCTAGTTTGTACTACTTGGGAGTGATTTGGTTTTCCTTTGCCCAGGCTCTGGGCAGTAGTCCTGCGAGGTCCTTGCCGTCGCGCTGCCAGTAAGGCAGTTTATTGAGGACATTCTCCATCCATGTCCTCGGGTCAACCCCTGCGGCCTTACAGGTGCCTATGAGGGAGTATACGATGGCTGCCCGATATGCAGAGGCGTCGTTGCCGCAGAAGAGATAGTTCTTTCTACCGAGTGCCAGCGGCCTGATGGCATTCTCGATGAGGTTGTTGTCGATGTTGATCCTGCCGTCATTCACATAGCGCGACAGCCGTGGAAGAAGACTGTAGGCATAGGCAAGGGCTTCTCCAAGCCTGCTCTTGGGAAGAACCTTTGCATAGGTTTCCTCGATCCACTTCTCGAACATCAGGATTGTGGGATAGGATATCTTCCGGCGTTGTTCCATACGCTCTTCCGCGCTCAGGCCTTTATCGTCCGCATCGCTCTCCACCTTGTACAGTTTTCTTATAAAGAGTATGCCCTCCATGGCAAGCCGTTCGTTCTCTTTCAGCGAGTCGACGAACTTCCTCCGGACATGCGCCCAGCAGCCGTGCACGGTTATCCCGGGCATCTTTTCAAACTGGTCATATGCCTCATAGCCGTCGCATTGTACGTTCCCCCGGTATCCACCCAGGATTTCCCGGGCAACGTGATGGCCTCGGCTGCCCCTGTCATAGTAGAACATGACATCCCCCGTGACCGCGTCCCTGACGCACCACTCGTAACCCTTTCTGGCCTTATGCTTTTCGTTGTCGATTACCGGTATCACGCTCTCGTCGATCTGGATGTATTCGCTTGAGAGGATCTGACGCCGCAGGATGTCGTACAGAAGCTTGAGTTTCTCCACTGCAGCTTCATACCATCCTCCCATCGTGGAGTCACTTATCGTTATCCCGGACTCCCTGTATTGCTGTATCAGGCGGTAGAACGGAAGGTGGTAGACGAACTTTCCCACTATGATATCGGCCAGGACCGATGCCCCTGCCATACACCTGGCTACCGGGGAGAGAGGACGTTCCGGTGAGAGTATCTTCCTGTCTTCCGGGAGCTTTGTCTCTATATCGGATTTGAGGATGACCTTATGGAAGACAGCCTTGTGGATGTATACCTCTGCCGGCCTCTTCTCAAGACGGGAGGATTCATCTGTCCCTATCTCTACATATTCATCCCTGAGGTGGCCGTTTCCGTCGAGGACACCATCGGGATAGATGTGGACGACCTTCTCCGGAAGGCCGGTGATCTCCAGAGGCCTGCGCGAGGGCTTGGTTTTTACAGTTATCGTTTTTGTGATGGTCTTTTCCGCTTCTTCGACCTCCCTGTCAAGCTGAGCACGTTCCTCGTCGGTGAGATGTTTCTCATCGAACAGCGACAGCTGGGAGGGATCTACGGGAAGTGCCTTCTCGCTCATCTGACCGAAGACTTTCTTGCGGAGCCACAGAAGCTTGTTCTGGAGATCCTGGATTATGCAGTCCTTTTCAGCAATGGTCATACGGAGATTTTCCACCTGTGCAAGTGCTGCCGCCAGCTGTTCCTCGACTGTCATAACTACTTGTTTCATCCTCTGTTTTCAATACTTGAAGATACGAAAAAAGTGCCATATACGCAAGTCTGTGGCACTTTTTCATTCACTTATCTACGTAGTTTCTTCAGATTCTCCAGTCGCTGTCTGCGACAATCCGGCTGTTCGATTATGCCCTCGACTATCATGACCAGTTCGCTCCATTCTATCCTCCCGCTGACGGCATCCTTCTCCAGACCGGAGGGCATGCCGAAGGTCCCCGATTCAAGAAGCTTGCAGTACAGCACAAGACCGCCCGGCTCCCAATGAAGAAGCTTTATCCTGTTCCGCGACTTATTCATGAAGATATAGACATCACCGTTACACGGGTCACACCCCAGCTCATTAGTCACTATTCCACTCAGGGTGTAGTAGCTCTTCCGCATGTCAGTAGGCCGGTTATATAGCCAGTACCTCATGCTGTCATTCAGGCTAAACATGACTCGACGACGCCTGGATTATTGCCTGTATCATCGTCGCGTCCAGATTGCCCTGGATCCGCAATACCGTCCCTGTTTGCGTGCGCATCTCTATGCTCATCGGACCGGACTCGTATACTGGCTTTCTGCCTCTGCCTGCTTTCCTGTTTGTCAGCACAGGTTCCGGAAAACTGTCATTTCCACGCACCAGCTGAAGGAACTCTCCTGATTCACGTTCACTGGCCTGAGCCTCGGCGTATTTGCGTTTGCTTTCATAGAACCGCCACTCGGATATCCCGATTTCTTTCAGTCGGCTCTTGTATGTGACTCCATGCTCCTTGCAGTATTGAACTATCTCTGCGATTCCTTCTCGTGTAAGCATCTTTCCTTTTTGGCGCGAAGTTACCGCTCTTGAAATAAATTCACTATACGCACTTCACCAGTTGCTTAC
>NZ_NFLR01000043.1:0-2692 GCF_002161005.1 Alistipes sp. An116 | reverse complement strand
AAGATGGTGTTGCTGTCGCGCTGGAGCCGCACGACCTGCGGTCGGTAGTCCTGCCGTTGGGCCTGACGCTCCGCGCGCGTCAGTTGCGAGAGGTGTGCCGCGGCACGCTGACGCTCCAGACGGGTCGCCACCGAACAGCCCGTCGCGGCGCACATTGCAGCGGCAAGCATGCCGCCCAGAATCGTTCGTTGCACTTTCATAGCTTGAAAAGATTAAGCCGCAGCCCGAAGACTGCGGCATGGTTCAACAATCGGCAATAAAGATCTATGCAGCCGGAGCTTCAGTCTCCTCTTCTGCAATCTCGTCGGTTCCGGTCTCCAGATGGTCGAAAATCATCCGGGCGGCCCGGTTGACATCGACCAGAATATCGAACAGATAGGCAGGTTCCTGGCGCAATTGCGAAAGCCACCCTTTGAGGTAGGCGGCATTCTCCTCGCGGGGCGTCGTGGCAAAACCAGCCATGGCACCACACAACGCCGAGGTCAGCTCCGCAACCAACTCTTCGCGGGCATACTCTTCGTCGCCAAAGCAGCTCCCCATCGTGCGGTTCAGACGCTCGGCATGGCCCGTGCTGTGGGCCACTTCGTGCAGAAGTGTCCCGTAGAAGGCCTCGCCTTTCGGGAACTGCTCCTTGAGCGGGCAGACAACCCGATCGTGCAGGCGCGTGTAATAGGCCCGGTCGCCGTAACGGAGTTCAATCGGGCAGAGCCACGACTGCTGCTCGACCATCCGGTCGATCGGCTCGCAGACCATTCCGTCGGAGTAATCCTTCCGCTCGGCACGGGCCGTCAGCGCCGCATAGCGTTCCGGCTGACGCTCCTGCATATCCGTCTGGTCGAGGTTGAAGACCGAATAGTAGAGTATGATGGGAATGACCTCGTACGGTTTACGGGCCTCCTTCGGAAGCTGGCGGTACTCCTCGAGGTCGATCTTGCAGCGGGTCTCCTTGTGGCGGATGCAGATCTTCCAGAAGTAGACCGGGAACGACAGGGAGCCCTTGAGGATATTCAGCCCCTCCTCCTTGGCCTGCCGGAAGGTCATGAAGATCGGTGTTTGGTAGCCGGCTATTCCCGACAGGAAGAGCAGCATCAGGATGTTCCCGGCCCGGTAGGGCGTACCGCGCAGGTTGCGGGGAAGACCGTGCGCGAGGTCCGTGATCCACGGTTTCTGCCAGTCGGTTTCGAGGTGTTCGATACGCCGGATCATCAACTCCGTCAGTCGGGGCGCTATGGCATCTATCAGATTCTGGTTTTTCATGGCTGGATGGGATTGGAAAGATTGAAAACAGGTGGGAAATGAAAGACGGAGCAATCGTTTGATTGCTCCGTCGGTTTTACTTGGATCAGGCGGCCAGCGATTCTGCCGTCTCGTTCGGGCCGAACTCCGGATCGGCCGGGATAATCAGCGGCTCGGCAGGTGGCGCCGGAATCTCCGTGTCGGGCGTCGCTACCGGCTCCTCGGGAAGTTCTTCGGGAATGGAAACTGAACTCGATTCCCGGGATTCGGCCATAGCCCGGGCCTCCTCCTGCGCCTTCAGGTCGTCGATCTGCTCCTGCAATTTCGTCCGGCGTCGTTCGTAGGTGGTCAGGTATTTCTCCTGCAGAGTCCGGCTTTGGGCCTCGAAATTCAAATCGGCGAACCGGCACATCAGGCGCGTGTCCACCTCCTGGTCCGTACAGTTGTAATCCCGAGCCGTCGTGCGGAAGAAGTCGAGCAGGAAGAGGCGGATCATGGCCGCCCGCTGTTCGGGTGTCAATTGCCCGGCGGCCGCGAAACGCTCCTCTTCGGTAACGCGCCACTGATTTTGAGGCTCGATACCGCACTGCCGAAGCCGGTCGTCCGCCATGTGTCGGATCACGGCATAGTAGAACATCTGGTGTTCCTCTTCGGTCAGCGGGTTGCCCGAGACCTTCGATTCGCGGAACAGCGTCTTCATATCGGCGGTGATATGCTCGTAGCAAAGCTGCCGGTTTCGGTGGTCCTGCCGCAGCAGGCTCTCCATCGGAGAGGCGGGAATCATCGTGACGTAAACCGTCCGTTCCCCTGCGGCATCCTCGACTGCGACCTCCCGTTCCTCCTCCGGGATGTCCTCATAGCGGATCTCCACGTCGAACATGCCGATGACGGCATATTTGCGGACACGGCCCTCCGTAACGTCGAATTCGAGTTGCCGGGTCTGCTCCGTAAACCGGGCCAGCGCCGCTTCGTAGCGCTTCACGGCTTCCGCGTAGTTTTCTTCCGACGAGTAGCATTCTGCCTGTGGAGCTTCGGGCATCTCGGGAGCCGTATCGTAGTAATCGAGGTAGTAATCCAACTCTTCGATCCGGTAGCCCTCCTCTTCAAGATGCTCAATCACCGAATCGGGGGTATCTCCCACCGTGGCAAGGACCGTCCGCGGATCTGCCTTCAACAGTTGCAGGGCCTGCTGAACGAGGTATTCGTCGTTCTTGCGCATCATGCAGCTCCGGTTCTGACAGCCTGCACATCCGTCCGTACATTCATCCTTGAAAAGGATTTGGTTGGCTGTATTGTGATGGCAGGTGTGGCATTCGGTCTTGTCGAAGCGATAGGTGTCCAGGCGGGTCATGTAGCGGTCGTAGAGCCGCCGGGCAATCTCCCGGATCCGGGCATTCTTCCACGACAGGCGGCAGCCGTCCGAGAAATGCTCCTCGTAGACCTCCTGCTGGACCGC
>NZ_NFLR01000042.1:0-2791 GCF_002161005.1 Alistipes sp. An116 | reverse complement strand
GTATTCAACAAACCGCAAAAGCGACCGATCTCGCCAAATGATACGAGGTGAAAATGACATCACCGAAAATCAATGGAAAAACAACAGCGTGTATAGTTATCGTAAGAGATAGAATGGTTGCAAAATAATATGATCAAGGGTTATCCATCTGCCTACGAATCAAATTAAGATTTACCTGAAGTTGCATGAGGCTTTCATGCTGAACTTCCAAACTCTTAATAACTGAAAGTATTGTGGGCTTGGACGGATTTTGTGAAACCAGTTTTTCCAAGACCTCATCTGTTAGATTTGTCTTGAAGGTTGATTTCATTTCTTCAAGACAAGTCTCATAGGTAAATCCAGAAACCATTTTACACTTGCCTGCATTATATTGCGCAATCAGTCTTTCTAAATCACCTTGAATTTGGAGAGATAAGTTCTGTGTTGCCTTAAATTGGATTCTTAAATGTTCCAACTCTTCTTTGGGCTTTGAGAAAAATTGCATTTTGATTGTCCACAGAGTAAGCAATACACAAACAAAACCTATGATTATATCAATAGTGCTTGCACAATCCATAAAATGAAAGCTATCTATACCAATGCAAAGATACTCATTAAAACGCAATATATTCCGTACGCTCCTAAACCTTGTAAAACACCTCTCTCCCTATTCGGACTGTAAAACGGATTTCGAGAGAGTGTGTTTTTACTGGTTATGGCAATAATTTTTCTAAATGAATATAACGACAAGTAGCTGTGCGATTTCTGTAAGGCCAAAGGGGTGGCAGCACCCAGACGAAACAAGGTGGCGCTATCGGTATTGCTTACCAAGTACAATGCCGCAGGCGTTCCGAATACGGAGCCAATAAGTCTGACTTACCAACTCAACAAGCGGTGCACGCAATTACCCGAGAAAGTTTCCATCCCCTACTTTATAAAGGTGCTCGATATGCAGGAGGCGTATCGGGAGGTGATGGAGAAGAACAAACAGAGTCAAGAGGAGTTGGGAGGGTTTAAGTTTTAGAAATATAATTTGAGTGAATGTTTTTATACCCTCAAAAGATAATTTTTCGATTAACTTTGTAAAAAAGGCAGATTATGAACAGAATAGTATTAATCGGGAATGGTTTTGATTTAGCTCATGGCTTGCCTACTGGCTATGTCGATTTCATAAATAATTACTGGGAGGATTTCCACTGTCATGTACTCAATGGATACGCTCAATACCTATTAAAGCATTTCGGAGTTGCTCCCATTAAGTCATACTCGGACAATTTTGCTGACCTTAAAGTAATAAATAAAGGGAGTGACGAAATCACAGAATTCACAGTCACAGATAATGAACAAAATGCATTTAATGAGTGGTGTCGATTCATTAATGATTACAATCAAGTTGGAAGATTTACAGAATCTCTCCAATTAACATTTAAGAATCCGTTTTGGAAGCACATATCAGCGCAAGCCTCATTGGAGAATTGGGTAGATATTGAGAACGAATATTTTCAATCATTGAATAGGCTAATATATCAAGACAAATATTTAGGCTATAAATCCGCAAAAGAGCTAAATATAGACTTTCATAGCATCCAAAACTTATTAATAGAGTATCTACGCAAAATTCAAGAAGAAAAGATCTCGGATGAACTTTTCAACGAAGGGATCAATAAAATAATATTTGAGCCTATTAATCGACAAGATATATCTAAAGGAGGAGAAGATTTATTCTGGGATGATATTCTTTCTCAAGTAGCAAGTTTGCCAGGAGGTATGATAGAGGAGATGAATGAAGAGTTAATACAGCATCCTGAATATGAATTAGTCGGGCAAAATAAAGGATATCGGGAAATAATGAATAATGAATTTGACAAAGGCCACCGAATGGAATATCTACAGCCTAATCGAATTCTTTTGCTTAACTTCAATTACACAAATACGGCTCGTAAATTATATGTAAAATCAGACGATTGTCCCAAATGCGAATTGATACATATTCACGGAGAATTAGATGATAAGAATAATCCAATTATTTTTGGATATGGCGATGAAATGCATGAAGATTATAAAAAAATAGTCAATCTGAATAACAATGCCTATTTAGAAAACATCAAATCAATTCGCTACCTTGAAACTGATAATTATCGGAGACTCTTGGGATTCATAGATTCTGCACCTTATCAAATATATATAATGGGGCACTCTTGTGGCAACTCTGATCGGACCTTATTAAATACCCTTTTTGAACATAAAAACTGCTTGTCAATAAAGCCGTATTATCACCGAAAAGAAGATGGAACAGATAATTATATTGATATTGTTCAAAACATATCCCGAGACTTTAAGGATATGACATTAATGCGAGACAGGGTTGTTAATAAATGCTATTGTCAACCATTAGTAACTCCTTAACATATTCTGTCCTTCTACATATACCCCGTAAAACACCCCTCCCCTTGTTCGGCATGGAAAGCGAATTTCGGGGAGGGATTTTTTGTGGCCGATTATCGGGAATTTTTCCAGTCTAACAACAAAAGCAACAGACAGATGGTGAGTCTATTTATTTATTCATCATCCAATTTGTCGCTTTATGCAATTACGTCCATCCATGCGCCGTGCAGCCAAAATGAGGCTGGCACTGGCTGGAGCCTCGGGGTCGGGAAAAACCTACTCCTCGCTCCTCATTGCTTACGGCATGGCCTCCGACTGGTCCCGTGTTGCCGTCATCGATTCCGAGAACGGCTCGGCCGATCTCTATGCCCATCTGGGCAGTTATCAGGTCCTCACCTTGCCCGACTACTCTCCCGAGACCTACATC
>NZ_NFLR01000041.1:0-3887 GCF_002161005.1 Alistipes sp. An116 | reverse complement strand
TTCGGCAGTACATCGACTACTAAATCATTATCGTAACAAGCCCTTTCAAGATTCTCGTTGATGCTCCAGCACGAAAATTCATAGTATTTTTCAAGATAAGGAAAGGCTTGCTTGATGAAGTCAAGCGGAAATGATACGAGACTCATAAGTTAACGAGGTTTATGATTCTTTCAAAATTACGAATTTCCCCTGAATTATTTTCATAATTATTTATTCAATAATTTGATTTATTGTAAAATATTTTATATATTTGCATAACTTTTCTACGAAAGACATCCACCGTTCAAATAGGGATAATTTTTGTTAAGGCAGATTCGTCTGCCTTTTCTTTGCGTTGTGTTACCACATTTTTTGAGTGCGAAATGAACATTCCCTTTAATAAGATAGTTTCAGAATCAAAAAATATGGAATCGTTAAAAAGTGCATTCACTAAAAACAGCCACTTTTAATGACACATCATGTAAGAGTGAGAACAATTTATTTGTGCAAAAAACTTTTCATCAAAAAAACGATGCACGATTTTTGGCGATAATTTTTTTCTCACAACTTGTGTGGTGAAAAACTTTTTTTGCCTGTTTTTTTATTCACGCATTTTTGCGTGTAAAAAATATCGCTAAAAAAATATTCATCCATCAAGATTGGTAAATCCATTTTTCATTTACTGAAACTGTTCTTCATTTATCTGTTACCACATTTTTTGAGTGTGAAATGAAGATTTCCTTTATAAATACAATTACAGGATTAAAAAATATGGAAAGCAGAATAGAAACGGATAGCAAGATTTGAGAGTTGAAAACTTGTTGCTATTTTCTCATTATTGGAATATTCCATTTAATGATAGCATACTCTCTTACTTTATAAAGATGAAAGATTACCACATTTTTTGAGTACGAAATTAATATTTCCTATATAAATACTATTACAGGATTAAAAAATATGGAAGATAGCAGTGATAGAAGATTCAGATAAAGAGATATAAATAACAATTAAACATTTATAAGTATGACTACAAATAACATTGCCAATCAAAATTGAACAATTAAAGCTCCCGCTGGGGCAACTTACTTGTCAGATTTTCTGACCGAGATTCCTGTAAACTGCTTATTTAATAAGAAGCAGACAGGGTGCGGTGCTACCGAGTTAGCCATCCGCAATTCCATTCCAACCATTATAGCCATGCCTTATGTGGCATTGGTCAAGAACAAGACCATTTACCGCAAGGATGATATTTCCGTGCTGGGCGTTTACGAGGGTATTCAAGAGCAGGACATCATCGACTATGCACAGAACCATTCTCCATTAAAGATAGCAGTTACATATGATTCCTTGCCACGAACCATCAGGGCATTGCAAGCTGCAGGTCTCGACCCTTATAACGACCTTTTCCTGCTGGTTGATGAATGACATGTCTTATTCAACTCCTACTCGTTCCGTCATAATGCCATTAAGAATTTGCTTGCAGAAGCCGCTAAATTCGATAAGGCAACTTATATGACGGCTACCCCTATTGAACAAGAGTATGTGTTAGAGGAATTGAAACACCTTCCTGTTTGTGAAATCAACTGACCGCACTTAATGGAGGTCAACATCCGTTCCCGTCAGACATCCAAGCCTGCACAGTATATCGTTAAGGAGTGCCGCAAGGTGTTGGATAGTGATTTGCCTTACAATCTACATATCTTTGTAAACAGCGTAGAGTTCATCGCAAAGGTGATAGATATAGCGAAACTCACTCCCGAACAGGTTAAAGTGGTCTGTTCGGTTAGCGGGGACAATAGCGAGAGCAACCAGCGCAAGTTAGGCAAGGACTATCCCATTGATCAGCCGTCAGACCCCGTGAAGAAGATAAACTTTTACACCTCGACCTGCTTTGAGGGTTGCGATATTTACGACGAGAACGGCGTTACGTTTATTGTCAGCGACGGCAACAAGTCCCACACGTTGTTGGATATTTCCACGCTGTTCACACAGATTTGCGGACGCTTACGGGATTCCAAATACAAGGGCGAGATTATTCACGTTTACTCTACAACCAAGTACAGCCGAGAGGTAACATTGGATGAATATGTGGCATCTACAAAGAAAGTGCTTGCAGAGGCGGTAAGTTATGCTGACGAGATAAACAAGTTGAGCGATACGGTACGGGAAAAGACCTTATCGAAAATCAAATACATCAACGAACAATATGTAAGGATTGAGGACAACAAGCTGGTCGTGGATAAGAACCTCGCCAATATGGATATTGTCAATTTCAAGATATGCAGGCATATTTACAGAACCTATATAAACCTTACAGATGAATTAAAGAGAAATGGTTATACGATAACCCGCCACACGTTCAGCAAGATTATGGAGAAGATAGAGGGTAAGGCCAACGCACGGGTTACGTTCAAAGACCTGTTCGATGAATACCACCGCCTGAAAACAACCAAGCCATTCTTTTCGTTGGATAGCCACGAGGATTTATGCGCTCAAATAGCGGTTAAATATCCATTGGTAAAACAGGCTTACGAGGAATTGGGAACAGACAAGGTACAGGCGTTGAAATATCATGTAGGCAACATCCGCAGGGAGTTGACAAAGCGGTGGTCTGTTCCTGTTGAACGCAAGATTGTCAAGATGATAAATGAGACCTTTGCCAAGCAGGCATCCATCGCAAAGAGCAAAGTCAAAACGGAACTGCAAAAGATATACGACAGTTTGGGTATTCAACAAACCGCAAAAGCGACCGATCTCGCCAAATGATACGAGGTGAAAATGACATCACCGAAAATCAATGGAAAAACAACAGCGTGTATAGTTATCGTAAGAGATAGAATGGTTAGGAACTAAATAAATTGAAAAGCAAGATAATTTCAAATATAGAGTATTATATTTGTGTAATAAAAAAGAATTTTATGGGATTGTATGTACAATCATTAGATAATATTCCATTATCAGCACATCGAAATTACTATGTATATCTTCTTGACTATGGCTGGTACGAGCCATTAAGTAAATCTATGTATGATAATTTCGATAACATGGCTGCTATTGCCGCTCAAAATGATGCAGTTGTTATCCGAGGAACAGATAGAGAACATTTCTATAACGAGGTATTATCTTGGCATAATTTCAATGGAGAGGATGTAGAAAGGGAAGACTTACTCCCCGCAATTTTAATTGCAAATGGACATCCACATAAATTTAAGATGCATGAGGATAATAATCTTCGTTTTATATTAATTCCGCTTAAAAAGTTCTGTACAACATCTACCGAAGTGGTCACATTAGTCGATAAGTTATTTTCTGATATTAAACACCAAAAAGATTTAAATGATTTCCAGATAGCCAAAGAACTGAAAAAAGGAATTGGTAGAGCATTAGTTGATTCTCTAATTCTCGAACCAAATTTTAACGGGATTGGATTTAGCTTCTCAAAACTGATAAACTATCTTCAAAATAAATAAAGAATTAATATATATCAATTTGTCTTATATAATTTATACTGCTCAAATACAAACACCCCGTAAAACACCCCTCCCCTTGTTCGGCATGGAAAGCGAATCTCGGGGAGGTTTTTTTTGTGGCTGATTGTCGGGAATTTTTCCAGACTAACAACAAAAGCAACAGACAGATGGTGAGTGTATTTATTTATTCATCATCTAATTTGTAGCTTTATGCAATTACGTCCATCCATGCGCCGTGCAGCCAAAATGAGGCTGGCACTGGCTGGAGCCTCGGGGTCAGGAAAGACCTACTCCTCGCTCCTCATCGCTTACGGCATGACCTCCGACTGGTCCCGTGTTGCCGTCATCGATTCCGAGAACGGCTCGGCCGATCTCTATGCCCATCTGGGCAGTTATCAGGTCCTCACCTTGCCCGACTACTCTCCCGAGACCTACATC